>JBJKQZ010000263.1:0-4296 GCA_046704865.1 Terriglobia bacterium | reverse complement strand
GTTCAGGATACTCGGCACCTGGCGTTCGCGGGCAACCAGAGACTTTAATCGCTCGTCAATGGGTGCGAAGTCCCGTTCAATCAGGGTGAAGAGTCCCGTGCTCGCCCGGGTGTTATAGAAGTTCGGGTCTTTCGTCCACATGCGGATGCTGCTCAGATCCAGCAGGTGGCCATTGATCAGGCTTTCGAGAACGGTGGCGTCCAGCAGGTTGTTTTCAGACAATCCGCTGGTCGGAATCTTGCCGACATCTCTCAAGGCCTGTAAATTTCGTGCAATTTCACTCTGAAATTCTGCCTGCGAATAGGCCGGAAGTTCATCGTCATACTTGTGGATTCCCGCGCGGGTTGCGCTGGTGGGGCTGAATTGGAAATAACCGTCGAAGTAGTCTTCAACAAATTTTTCAAAGGCCTGGTCAGCCGCAGAGGGCTGCGAGGTCTGGTTCGGCGGGGCCGAACCTTGTGGTGTAGTGGTACCCGTTACCTGGCCACTCGAGGGTTTCAATGTGGCCTGAGCCCGGGCCGTCAGCGCTGCGCCACCGGCTGCCAGGGCCGAGGCCATCGCTAATATGGACTCCCGGCGCGTCATCTTCTTCATTACTTAAATGTCCCCTTACTTCATTTCCTGGCGAGTTCCCCCTACCTTTGTGCCCGCCGGTTCAAGAACCAGCCGATGGACCGCTCCTTTTTGAACAGCCGCATCGCTGAACTGCATCGCGAAGCTCTGGCCATGATACCAAGCTTCGAACTGATCTTTGTAGTACGGACTGAAGACCTGGCCAGATTCGCCGAGCGTAATGTTTTGCACAGAATCGTCAAGATCGGCGAGGTCCACCACCATCCGCATCGATGGGCCGACGCCGTCGGTGGCGCGTTTGATGGTTGAAGCCGTTCCCGATTGCGGATAGGGGCCCACATTCATCAGCCACCCCAGCAGCCACGATGCTCCTCCCAGCGGGTGGTGGAACGTTAGCGGTATAGTCTTGCCCCATTTCCACGCGCTATGGTTTTCTGAGCCCATCAGTTTCGGAATCTGTCTGACGGCTGCCTGCAGGCTCTTTATGAGCGTCTGGTTAAAATCATGGTCAGCAGGAGGGAGCCATTGATCCATGTTATTGTCGATCGCGTTTTGGAGAAAGACCCTGCTCATCGGGCACCGGTACCCTGCGAGGTCCTTTCCGAGCCGGGGCTCGAGGATGCGATGGAGGAGCGCCTGCCAGGTGAGCTCGCAAACCAGCGTGGCGGTGGAACCGGCGGTTGCCTCCTCATCCCATGAGCGCAATCTCTCCATGGCAAATTGGGCGTCAGGCGCCTGAGGCGGATATTCCTTTGCCGCCGCAATCAGGTGCTTTTGCAACCACTCATCGTCCAGAGGATGAATGTCCATTTGGATCTTCAGCATGTCTGCCACGGTGAAAAGCTTTCCGCTTTCAAGAAGCTGGTAAATGCGCGCCGTCCGGTACGGAGCGCCCCACATAGAAGTGATGAAATATGGATAGTCTTCAGGTACAACGCGGTTGTTGGCAGTGGCAAGAATGCCGCTCGCGGGATTGTAGGCATGAGGAAGGTCCTGAAACGGAACCATGCCAATCCATCCGTAATCGTCACCTGAGCCGGGCACCGGAACCGTGCCGTCCCCGTTCTGTCGGATGGGCACCCATCCGGCCGCGTAGAATCCAATGTTTCCCTGGGTATCCGCATAAACAAAATTCTGCATGGGTCCGGCAAAAGAGCGCAGCGCGTCGGAAAACTCCTGCCAGTTTTTGGCCTCATCAATTTTCAGGAAAGGGAATTGCAATGCGTGTGGCAGCAGGGCCGTCCATGCAAGGGCGAGGTTCCGGTTATCCGCATGTGAAATGATGGGGCCGCGCCGCGTAGACATCACCTGCAGGACTTCATCCAGTTTGCCGCGAACCTTGATCCTCTCGGTCCGTTCACTGGCCTCTACCCACTTGCCATCTTCGAGATATTCCTGCGGATCCTGGGGATTGAAAGTTTCTTCATACAGGTCTTGCACGTCCGGGCCCGTGTTGGTCACTCCCCAGGCAATGTGGCGGTTGTGCCCGATGATAACCATCGGCAATCCCGGCAGGCTCACGCCGGTTACATCAATGCCGGGAGCTTCTAACTGCACCATGTACCAGACACTCGGAACGCCAAAAGGAAGGTGCGGATCGTTCGCCAGCAAAGGTTTGCCGGACCGCGTGTGGGCTCCGCTCACGACCCAATTGTTGCTTCCCACGCCGGTGTATGAGCCTGGAGACTCCAGCGCCTGCAGCATGGGATCAAGGCCAGCCAGATCTTTGGGGTCCCACGCCAAATTTGCGGACGGAAATTCCCGGAGGTTTGGTTGATCATCTGTTTGTGCAGACGACTGACTGTGGGCTGAACCGGGTTGCGCTGGAGCGCTGGGAGACATTTGGGCCACGGGATGATCGAGCGGCGAACTGGCAGGGAAAAGCTCGGAGTCGAGTTGTGCGCTGCCAAGTTTTGCCCTTACGCGTTCCCGCATCAAATCATCGGGCCAGGATGTATTCAGCAGCCTGGCCATATTCAGTGCCACTTCAAGAGAATTTGACGCTTGCCAGGAGGTTGGGTGATAGCGTAAAAGCAGGAATTCCACCGGGAGACGGTTCTGGTGCGTCTGGATAAAGGCGTTCACGCCTCGCGCATAGTCGAGCAGAAGTTTTCTCTCTTCAGGATCGAGTTCATTTACTCCGCGCTCGGCCGCCTGCTCCATACCCAGCGTCCGGTTTTCAATATCAGAACGGAGCGTACGAGAGCCGAATAATTCTGAAAGGCGGCCCTGCGCAATCCTTCGGCTCAGGTCCATTTGCCACAGGCGATCCTGCGCGGTGACGTATCCCTGGGCAAACATCAGGTCTTCCAGCGAAGACGCCCGGATGTGCGGAATGCCATGCGCATCACGCAAAACCTCAACCTTGCCCTGAAGCCCTTCAAGGCGCAGCGTCCCATCAAGCCTGGGCAGGCACACGTGGACTCGCCAATAAATCCATCCGCCTGCTGCTGCCGTAAGCGTAAATATGACAATCAGCAGTGAGAAGACGGTCCGGCGGTATGGTCGGGAAACCCGAGGCGGAGCTTGTGAAAGATCTGGTGGATGTGTCGCCATTGTCAGGAAGGAGCGAAAACCCTGGAAGTAAATCACCCGGCATGCCCGAAGCAAGGATAGTACAGAAATTCAAGGAAGTCTGCAACGTGCCTGCAGACACAATGAAAATTGAGAGATATCAAGTCTTCGGGCCCGGTCTGCACTATAATGGCTTCGCCGCCGACCTCGAACGCGGTTGCGGATGCGACTTGCACCTGTTTCCGGGCAGGGTATGCCCGCGATTTGGGTCGTCAGGAATCCACAATGTCTTGATTCAAGAGGGACTGCCATGAGACTCCGAGCCAATGCCTTTATCAAAATTGCAGGATGGTGTCTTGCCAGCCTTGGAATGTTGGCGCTTTATGGATGCCAAAACCACGGGGCCCAGAAGACTGCCGCGAATGCCCAGCAGGAAGAATCCTCATCACTCCCCAAGATTCCTCCGCTCAAGGCCTTCGATCTTTCCATGATGGACAGGAGCGTGCAAGCCTGCGCGAACTTTTACCAGTTTTCTGATGGTAACTGGATCAAGAACAATCCGACTCCTCCTGAATACCCGAGTTGGGGCACCTTCAACGAGCTGCAGATCCACAACCGCGAACTCCTTCATCAGATCCTGGAAAGGGCTGCAGCAGATCACAGTGCGCCACAAGGCTCGACCATGCAGAAGATCGGAGACTTCTATGCGAGCTGCATGGATACAAAGGCGATTGATGCTGAAGGTTCCAAGCCGCTCGACCCGGAGATCGAACGGATCAATGCCATCACCGACCCGAAGGAACTCCAGGCGGAAGTTGCACGTTTGCAATCGGTCGGCGTCGATGTGCTGTTTGGATTCGGCTCAACTCAGGACGAAAAAAACAGCACGCAGGTGATTGCCGGCGCTGATCAGGGCGGGCTCGGATTGCCGGACCGCGACTATTACACCAAGACGGATCCCAAGTCGCAGGAGCTCCGGAAGGAGTACGTGGCGCACGTTCAGAAAATGTTCGAATTGCTGGGCGACGACGCGCAAAAAGCCGCCGCTGAGGCCAACACCATCATGAGTATTGAAACCAACCTGGCGAAGGCGTCCATGACGCGCGTCGAACGCCGCGACCCGGACAAGACCTATCACAAGATGAGCATGGTCCAGTTGAAAACTCTGACGCCCAATTTTGTTTGGCCGCAATACTTCCAGGAAATTGG
>JBJKQZ010000262.1:0-3459 GCA_046704865.1 Terriglobia bacterium | reverse complement strand
ACAGTGTTCCCAGACCATTTTTTCGGATTTTTGCCGGCGCCGTTGTAGTCATTCTTTTCGAGCAGCGCGCCGCGCTGCCTTGCCGCGGGACCCGCCCATATCAGCTACGCCGACCTTATCGCAGCTCCCGCCTCGCAGCAATTTTCCCACGCCGCAAAACTTTCCCCGTCACGGACCCGGTACGTGGGGATGCTAGCGCCAGGACAATACACCGTGACCTGCTCCGGCTGCAGGATCATTGCTGGCGAGATAGAGGAAGGAAGATTTGGATTGGACTCCTGAGCTAGATTCCAACTGGCAACTTTTCTGTTCCCAGGAGTCCCGGGTAAAATCCAGGTGCTTTCTTTGGTGTCTCTTACGGCCCAAAGGAGTCTTCCGAACCTTCCTCATTTGTCCGTAATTGTCCGCAGAGTCGTGGCAAGTGGTAAGCCCTTTCGCGTGGCGCGTCCCGCGTCATCGGTCGTGTTCATACAACACAAAACGTGACTCCTGTCTTCCGCGGTAACTATGTAGGGTGCCGCACACCCTGGGGTATAGGCGTGCGCTCTTGCCGTCTCCCCTGCACTGCAGGTCCCGGCCTCCAATGCAGGTTCGGGTGAAATCGTAAAGGCACGCACCGTTGTACCCCAAACGGTGCGGCACCCACAGAATTTCTACCTGGAAGTCTTAATGAAGGTGTTGTGTTGCCGGTCGCCGTCCCCTGTCAACTCAAAGGCTCAGAGGACGAAACACGCACCCTTTGCGAACTACGCAAATGATGCACCACCCGCATTAGGGCTTGATCTGCACTGGGACAGGATCATTTGTGAAGCCAACAATCGACCCCTGTGGGTTAAATGTCGCACCAGTCTTTGCAATGCCCACAGGGACCGGTTTATCCGCGTTTATTGAAACGGGCCCGACAATGGAAACTGGGAGACCATTCGAATAACCAGGTAGTCGCCATCCCGTGATTACAACATTCATTGTCGGATTACAAGGCGGCTGGCCCATAAGCCCACAGCCCGGCTGCCCGGCCGCATGAGCAACTGGGGGTCTCGATGTCCAGCAAAGAAAAATGAGGCAAACGGCGATAACGGTTAATACAGCATTTGTGTATAGGCCAACTTTCATCGAAATCTCCTGTCATCTGATGATCGATTAGCATTTCCGACGGTGTGCAATGCGCTCAGCAGACCCGGAGGCTCCCGGATGCGACTCTTCGAAGGGCTCCGGTAGTGATCGCAACGGATGAACAGCAAAAAAAACACCACTACCCCGGGATTTCGTTCAGCCCGGCCTCACAAGAACAAAGGCAAAAGTGCGCCGAAGGCCGCCAGAATGCTCAAACTCCTGCTGGCTCCCCCACAGAGCGGCCCTTCCGATCAGATAGCGGATTCGGCGAGATTTATGGGAGGAAGCCTCTGCTGCCTAGCAGGGCTCCGCCCCATATTGCCAACTACCGGTAACTCCAATGCATCTCATCGTACGATGATTGCCAGTGTTGCAAACTACGGCGCCATCCGTATATGCATTTCCCTGGTAGTAACAGTACCTGCTCTGAGGTTGGATGGTCGCAGGGTCTACGTCGCTCTCGATGATAGGACTATCAGGAGGTGTTACGGGTTGAGACAATCTGGGCTTCTCGCTCATATTCAGAGTCTCCTCTTCAAGGTGTTCTGACAATCGCCACGACGACTACGACCGTTAGTATACTGGGGGATATCTTGAATAGATTGTTCGGAAGCCGCCATCGCGCCCGCCAATACTATAAATTGCAGTACAGCCCGTCAAGTCTCGAAATCGCCATCGAACTCAAGGTCGCTTCGTTACTCTTCAACTTCAAGCGGTATATTGAATCGCATAATCTGTTACGGAAACCGCAGATTTCGGTTGCGGCGGGTGGCAAGCCCTTTCGCGTGGTGCGTCCTGACTCATCGGCCGTGATAGTACATCACAACACGTGACTGCTGTCTCCGGCGCAAGCACAGTGGGTCGCCGCACACCTTGGTGTTCAGGCGTGCTCGCCTGCCGTTCCCCCTGCATTGCAGGCCTCGGCTTCCGCTGCAGGTTCGGTTGAAATCGTAAAGGCACGCACCGTTATCCCCAAAACGGTGCGGCACCCACAGAATTCTTACCTGGAAGTCTTAATGAAGGTGTTGTGTTGCCGGTCGCCGTCCTCTGTCAACTCAAACGCTCGGAGCCAGGCAACCCGCCCAACGTAGGTTTTGCCCTGGGGGTTTAGTAAAACATAGACCCAAAATGCCATGGAGAATTGGCTCCCCGGGCTAGACTCGAACTAGCAACATTTCGGTTAACAGATTTTGAGGGTAAAATCCACGTGCTTTCTTTGGCTCGGTTACAGCCCAAAGAAGTCTTCCAAACCCTCCTCAATTGTCCGTAATTGTCCGTAAGCCACGAAACAGGCAAACCAGCCGCCGGGGGACAAAAGTGCAGTTCTTCTGCCTCGTGCATGTAGGGCAGTCGGCTGGCACCCTGGTACGCCACTTCACTCCGCAGTTGGGGCAAGAAAACAGCTTGGCCGACGTTTGCAGCCGAACAGCGGCCTGGGATTGCAAAGTTTTAAAGTGGACAGAGGCAGGGACGGCACTGATTTCCTATGACAAAGCCAGAAAATGATCCACGTTCTCTTGGGTGATCACATCAATGCCTGTGTCAATCCTCCGTGGAAGCTGAACCCCCAAAGAAGCCTGCCACAACATCAGGACTGACATGGAGCCTTGCATTCTCGGGATACTCGATGACGATGATTCGAGTATCCCCTCCTTGATGGCTTCAAGTATCGGCTTGATTCCATCCATGCCGACAACCTTGACCTTCCCGACTTTTTTTGCTTCCCTGATGGCTTCGGCAATGCCTATCGGGCCGGATGCATCACAGCACAAGTACCCGTTCAGGTCAGGATTCGCTGCAAGGACAGCCGCGGCCTGTTGCCTGGCCGTCGGAATATCGTCATTGTCAATGCCGCCGTCCACAATCGTTATGCCTCGATGCGTTTTCAGTATGGCTATCTGTGCCTCATAACGTTCCTTATGGTTTGGCGCGCTTGGGAATCCCTGCATGACGGCAACTTTTCCATTTTCTCCAACCAGCCGGCTTAGACGCTTGGCGGCAATCGCTCCTTGCTGAGTGAAATCGTTGCCAACGCTCGTAATTCCGGCTTCTGGCGACGGAGAGTCGAATACGATAATCGGAACACCGAGATTTCTGAGCGTGTGTATTTCCCGCATATTGCTGAGCACATCGACAGGATCAATCGCCATTCCATCCGGTTGCATGCCCGCGGCCTTTTTCAGGACCGCATTCTGTTCGGTTACGCTGGCCGAAGACGGGGCCATGTAGTCGATCCTGACGTTGATGCCGAGTTCTCGGTTCAGCAATTCCGCTTGCTCTACGGCGCCTTTACGAACTTGCTCAAACCAGGGATGGGCAACTTTGGGAACAATCGCAAAATGGATA
>JBJKQZ010000261.1:0-3904 GCA_046704865.1 Terriglobia bacterium | reverse complement strand
AGCAGTTTGCATCAAATCTCACTGAACAATGAGCGGGAGACAAACTTTATGAGGTCCTTTCGAAACCTGACTTTGACTCTGATGGCGGCGGGAGCAATTGCTTGCACCGCTTCAATGTCCTTTGGCGCTGCCAAGAAGATTGATGGCGCGGGCATCTTCAGAGAGAAGTGTTCAATGTGTCATGGGGTTGACGGCAAAGGATATGCCGCCATCAAGACTCCCAACTTTACTGATCCCAAGTGGCAGGCTGCTCACCCTGAAAAGGAACGGATGAACGCCCTCGAGAATGGAGTGCCGGGTACGGCAATGGTTTCATTTAAAGGCAAGCTTAGCCCACAGGAAATGACTGCCGTACTGAATTACATTCGCTCCCTGGGCGAGGCAAAGAAGAAGTAGATTCAAAGGGAATTTAGCGTTGCCCTGGGGCGCTGCTCGCAAAGCACTTTTCGCAGCTGCCCTCAGGGATCTGCAGATTAATTAGTTTCGGCTTGTCGTTTCTGGTTCAATTCCGGGGTCGGGTGGCAGGTTGCCCTCCCATTGGGCAAACTAATACAGGAGCATTTTCATTCGAGATTTGATATTGTTGTCCCGCGCGTTTTGAAATCTGGTTGTTGGAAGATCCTTCGAAGTCCCTTCGGCCCCCAATAATGAAATCAGTTTTATCATTACGATCGGGCAGGTTTCTTTCTCTTATCCGCTGGGACGCGACTTAATGGTTTTGAAATAATCTTGCTGGCGCTGGGGTCGCAAAAGCCCTATCATAAAAGCAGTTGGCATCCCGAACGAAATTCCCAAATTTAGTAAAGAGGTTCAGTAATGGGCAGGAAGTACAAACAGCGGGGATACATGGACTCCGACGCGGGGGAGCGCGAGAATCGGTCGCAGCAGAAAAAGCCTGAGACTTTCGGACCACGCACGCCCACGATGCCTGGGCAGCGTTCCGTCTGGCGTTGCGCTTCCTGCGCAGCAATCCTGCCTGATGGGATTGACCTGCAATCCAAGTGCCCGAGTTGCGGCGCCGAGCTTCACAGTTGCAGGCAATGCACTTTTTTCGACACAGGAAGCCGCTTCGAATGCACCAAACCGATTACAGCGCGGATTCCCAAAAAGGAGGCTCGCAACGAGTGCTCCTTTTTTGCCCAACGAACCACGATTGAACGAGAGACCTCCTCATCAAAACCCCTCGATGCCCGCGCAGCCTTTGAAAACCTGTTCAAGAAATAACGGCCCCATAGGATGGCCACAGGATCGGGCGTGACCTGTGAATTCCTGCCTTATTCTCAGACTTATCGTACTAACCAAAAATTTTCTGGCGAGCTGCTTCAGAAATCGCTACCACTGCCGGGTTTTTGATTCGCCTCTCCACTGAAATTGCGTAGTAACGCGAGTGGATGCCGCTGACTCTTCCGATCATCCCAAATCCATAACGGCGCATTTCAGCATCAAGGATCGATGGGGCCGCAAAAGCACCATGCCCGGCTTCGGCAAAGGTCCTGAGCAACGAGAAGTCGTCAAACTCGCCCACCACTTCGGGACGCACCTGGTGGTGATTGAACCATTGATCGAGGCTGATCCTCATGGAACTGTCTTCAGTGGGCAGAAGGAATGGAATTCCATCGAGAGAATAAGGAAATTGGCGCCGAAGCTTTGCGGCATTTTTGCGCTTGCCATAGAAGGCAACGTCGCACTCTCCCAGCAGATGATTGAACGCGCGGACCTTTATTTGAGGGCCGACCGGCGCGTCTGAGAGAACAACGTCCAGCTCGTTCACTGCAAGCTCGGCAAGCAATCTGTCAGGACGGTGTTCATGGCAAACAATGCGAACCGAGCCGGGAAGCTGGAGTGCAGGGATGATCAGGTGGTAGGCAATCCACTTTGGGAGCGGATCGGCTACTCCGATTCGGAGCCGCAAGGGATGTCCGGTGGGGCGCCCATGGAGCGTTTCGGTAAGCTCGCGTCCGAGCGAGAAGATCTCTTCGGCATAACGGTAGGCGATATGTCCGGCGTCCGTTAACACAAGCCTTCGACCGGTACGAACGAAGAGCTTTTCCCCGAACTGCTCTTCAAGGCGCGAGAGCTGTGAGCTGATGGTGGGAGGTGAAAGCAAAAGTTCCTGCGAAGCTTTGGCAATGCTGCCCAGCCGCGCAACGGTCCAAAAGTAAAGAAGGTGGTGGTAATTGATCCATTCCATACCTCTATTATAAATAGGAAAAATCTATCAATTTCATCGAAACTTTCTACTTTTCTAATTCCCGGAGCCTTGGTACAAGTGTGTATGTGCAGCGCGTTGCGACCCATGGGAGAAACCTTAACATGGAGGATAGAACTATGCGGCTGACACTTAGCAAGATCGGTTGGGGAGTGGTTGGAACTCTGTTTCTAATGACTCCGTTTGTTGCTTCCACTTTAATGGCGGAAGTGAGGACCGATAACACTCCAACTTACAACTGGGCCTATGCCGAACAGGCTTCTGGCCTGTTGCAGGAAATCCATAAGATTTCAACTCAGTTGAGGGACGATACTCAGTTCCTCGAAGTGCATTCGCGTAGCAACCAGCTGGATTGGAGAAGCCATGCCGCTCACCTCAACGACATCCGAACCAACATTAACGCGATGGGTGACAACCTGCGGCAGTTGCAAGAGATTCACAGCTTGATCGCTCCCTGGCAGCAGAAGGCAGTCGACCGGATAATGCCCAGGGCGGTCGCGCTGGCAGACCACGCTGAACTTGCCATCAATTTCCTGAATGAAGAGAAGGGCAAAACGTGGATGCCGTCGTACGTCGATCGGGTCAGCGAAATGGCGGACCATTCTGTAGAGATCAAGAACACTGTCAGCATGTTCCTGGACTTTGGGAAAACGTATGATCGGCTAAAGGGGCTCGAGAACCATATTGAGTTCACAGGAGCGTAACGCTGGACTTTCGATGGGGACCTCGCTGCAGTTCCACTGAACACTGAGCGGGAGGCGAACCTGCCAGTGAGGGATGACAAGCTATGGCGCCACTGAATAAGGTTTGCCGCAGAACTCGCAGCGTGGTTCCCATCAATTTTAGCCCTTTAGAGCAAAGGGCACATGGCCGAATCAAAAGGCTACCCCGTTTAGAATCGTGCATGAACATCAGCTGAATGCCTAAGATCGAGCTTTATTCAATCCATTCCTGTATCGTCTTCCGTTCAGCACCGCAAGGGAGGCGATGTAACTGGTTCAAAAGTCTGTTTTCCCGTAGATGATACTGGTGGAGACAGAATATTTTTCCCCCGTACTCTTCAATCTCCCAGCGTTAAAAGTGCTTTAAGACCCAAGAGATTCAGACAGGTTAATGGAGGAAAGATGATGAATTTCACGGCGAAGAGCGACAAGTCGATCGACGAGAATTTCCAGAAGGGGCCGCGGGTCCTGATGGTAATTGATGAGCCTGAAAGCCTTGGGCATCACAGTGAGCTCCTTCGGGCTCTGGGTTACGAGGTTCTTGCCTGCGATTCTTATGGGGAGGGCCTTGCGATATTGCGGAACGAGGATTTTGACCTTGTAACGGTGGGGCAGGGTACGCTGGAATTTGAAGGAAGAGGGGTTGTGATGCTCTCCATGGAGTTGGATCGCAGCGTCCCGGTTCTGGTCCTGGCACGCAATTCAGACATGGACAATTATCTGGAGGCCATGCAATTGGGCGCCGTTGATTATCTGGAAATGCCTGTGCCCATAGAGGAATTTACCCGAGTCCTTCGAACGCATTTGCTCTATTCGTTAGGACGCCAACATGATGCGTGACCCGAGTTTCGCTGGCTTGTGCTGGTTTTCCCAAACGCCGGCGGGGACGGCGGCAAAATCCGATCCTGTGATCCTTGCAGTTCCTTCTCAAGCAGGAGATTGACTTCCCGTCCTTATCCAATTTGCAGAATAG
>JBJKQZ010000260.1:0-3369 GCA_046704865.1 Terriglobia bacterium | reverse complement strand
GTAGAGGATCGATGGGCGACATCACGCGAATCAGCGATCCATCGGTCCGATTGGTGCGCATGGCGTCAGCCACCAGATAGAACTTGGCCATATACTCGCTGGCCACGCTGCGGCCATGCGCCTGGTACCAATAAATGACGAACTGCTTCTGGTCACCGTTGGCAACGACATACTCGCCAACTCGGTGCACCTTGCCGCGGTCGTCCGTCAGGTTGATGTGTTTGGACGACTCGAAATACCAGCCGGCGCCGGGAAGGCAGTGCTTGGGAGAGTGAATGGTTGAGCCGGTACGCTGGCTGGGAAAGTAGGCGATGAAGAGTCCAATGGGCGTGAGCGAGCCGGGGCGCGCATAAATGCGGGAGAGAAAATCTCCCTGCCCGAGCACGTCCAGCGACGCCTGGTCGATCGGCACGTCATGGCTCGTCCAGCCATCAATGTTCTGAGGGAAGAGCGTGAGCGGCGTGCTGGGAGGAATTACATCCACGTTGCCGTGGATGATGAGCATGACTGCCGCCGCAAGCATCAATGCAACCACCGAAATGAAGCGCAGGCCCTTCACGAGGTCTTCCTCCGGGACGGAATGAGGCTGAGCGTGCGGTGCAGCAGAAACAGGCATGCCAGCGAAACCAGGAACATGACCCATCCGGAAAACTCATGGAAGAATCCCACGGCCTTGTCCGGATTCCAGTACTGAACGCAGAGGCCGGTGCCCAGAATGCGCAGAGCATTGGCGGCGATGGCGATGGGAACGCTGGACAGGGCAAGCACAATGCGCTTCCAGTTAGTCTGCTCGAGGAAGTAGCCGTAGAACACTGAAACCGTGAGCAGGCTCATCAGGGAGCGGATGCCGCTGCAGGCCTCGGCCACCTCAAGGCTCATCGCAGGCAGCTGGATCACGTTGCCCTCGCGCAGAACCGGCACTCCAAAGAGCGGCAGCAGATCGCTGGCCAGCCGGGAGGCCAGGTTCTGCAGGGGCAGGGTGATCTGGCTGAAGATGATGGACGGAATGGGAATGGCCAGCAGCAGAACCAGGATGGCAAAGCGCAGCTCGCGCAGCATCCGGGGACCGCCGAAGGCCAGCACCAGGCCCGAAAACAGGAAAATCATCGAGATGCGGGAGAGGAAGAGTTCGGCGCCGTAAACGCCTACCAGAAGTGTGACCAGCGCGAAGGCGACCACCGCAACGCCGCTCCACGAGGGAGCCCGAGGCGTTTTGCGCAGAACCTCGCGCCGGGTCCACACCAGATATGCCGCAAAGAGGGGAACAAGAAAGCCATGGGAGAAATCCGGGATATTCCACCAATCGGTGACCAGCTTGATGAGTACCCGGTAGTAAACAAGGAGGAACAGGGCGCAGACCAGGGCAATGCGCCAGATCTGTGCGCTCCTCCCGGCAAGCCATTTGCCTTGCCGGACGGCTGGAATCGGCAGTTCTTGGGTCAATCTTTCCTGCATACCTGTTTTTCCCGCCTGTCTTCCCGGATTCTTAGCAATCGAGTTGCCGAACTTTAACTCTCAGACAGCAAAGGAATTCCGTAAAGAGGGCCGTCGAGCGGAAAGAAATTGGGACTGAGAGTGGAAGTGATTTTCCACTCTCAAGGGAACAAAGTATCCTATTCCTGCCTTCCAGCGAGGGCAAATGGTGAGCTCTCCGGGCCAAGAAGAAAGCCCCATAGGTTCCAGGTGGACGCAAAGCCTGTGGAAACAAGACTTACAGACTGTCCGCGGAGTTTGGTCCCATCCGTGCTAAGCAGAGGGGGAAAGGCCAAGAACCCTTTATGGCGAGCAATGGAACCCTGCAAGGCGCCCGGCGAACGATAAGAGCTGCATTTCCAATGGAGCCCCGGGTCCGTCGCGCGATTACGAGCCTGGCGGAGAGCGATTTTCCGGTTCTCATCTCTGGAGAGACCGGCGTGGGCAAGCGCTCGCTGGCCGAGCTCATCCATGCGCACTCGCACCGTGCTCGCAGCTCTTTCCAGGAAGTTCGCTCCGCCGAATGCACCACCCAGCAGCTGCTGACGGCACTTCCCTCGCGGGGCACGTTTTACTTCTCAGAGATTGCCGACCTGAGTGTAGCTTTGCAGGAACTGGTAGTGGAAAAGTACTTCCACTCAAAGGAAGAACACACCTGCCGGCTGCTCTTTGGAACCAGCCGCGAGCTACAGGACGAAGTCCGGTCAAGGCGGATGAAAGAAGAGTTCGTCCATCTGATATCGACGGTGACCTTCCGCATTGCGCCTCTGCGCTTCCGCAAGGCGGAGCTGCTGCCGATGGCCGATGAACTGCTCTCGCAATACTCGCGGCAGTTCGACCGCCCCAAGCCGGTTCTGAGCCAGGAGAGCATCAGTTTCCTTTTGAAACACCAGTGGCCCGGCAACCTTACTGAGTTGCAGACGGCAATCAAGACCTTCGTGGCCATTGGCGACGAGTCGGTTTCGCTGGCCGCACTAAAGGCAGCAGCCCCAGCCATCAAGCTGGGCGGATTGCAGCGGACGCGCTCGCTCAAGCAGGCCACGCGCGCCGCATCCATCGAGGTGGAACGGCAATTGATCTCTGAGGTGCTGGCCGCCACGGGGGGAAACCGCAAGAGAGCCGCCGACGAGCTGGGCATCAGCTACAAGGCGCTTCTTTACAAACTGAAACAGGTGGACAACGCCTCTCAGCCGTCCTCCAACGGAAATGGAGTGGGACTATGACACGACAAATGACGGTTCTGCTGGCACTGGCGGCCTGCGCGCTGCTTTGCCCGGCACAGAGCCAGAAGCCAGACAATTCGATGGTAACCGCGCCCACCACGGGCAGCGCCGCAGCGGCCAGTGCGCACACCGGCTCAGGAGCCAATGACTGCTACGTGATCGGCTCCTCTGTCGTACTGAACGTAACGGTGTGGAAGCAGGCCACGCTCTCAGGACCTCTTCTGGTGCGCCCCGACGGCAAGATCTCCATGCCGCTGCTGGGTGACGTGCAGGCGGCGGGCCTGAAGCCGATGCAGCTTGCCGACCGCATTTCAGACGAGCTGAAGAAATTCATCAAGGACCCCCAGGTCTCCGTTGTGGTGACAACCGTTCACAACGATTATGTATATCTGCTGGGCGAGGTGGGCAAGAAGGGCCCCGTGGTGATGACGCCCGACATGACGCTTCTACAGGCCATCTCCAGCGGAGGCGGGCTGACCGACTTTGCCAACAAAGGGAAGATTTACATCCTTCGCACCGTGGACGGCAAGCAGCAGCGGATTCCTGTGGATTACAAGAAGGCGCTGAAAGGGGACGCCAGTTATGACGTGCCCCTGCTGCCGGGCGACACAATCGTTGTTCCGTGAGGCATGAACAGATGAGCAAGAGTCTACAACTCGCCGCAATGCTGCTC
>JBJKQZ010000259.1:0-3347 GCA_046704865.1 Terriglobia bacterium | reverse complement strand
ATCCGCAAACCGAGCCATGCGGAACACTGAAATCAAGGCCGTCAACGGCACTTACGTCCCCAAGCCTCTTGTGAAGATCGTGAACTGACATAATTGCCTGATAGGAATTCACGAGCTACCTCCTGCTGGAAACATCCAGCGGTACTTCATCTTTTTGAGCCAATTCCGCCTCAAACACTCCGCGCATGGATGCATTTGAAAGGCCCAACTCTTTCATGCTTGCAAGTGTGGCCGCCATCAGTTGATGTGCCTGCTTAACAGCCTCAGCCTGGCCGGTGGCTGCGGAATCCCTCTGGACAAACGCACCGATGCCTTGCCGAAGCTCCACAACGCCTCTGTACTCCAATTCGCGGTAGGCTTTGGCTACGGTGTTCGGATTGGTTATCAGCGCTTCAGCGAGGCCACGTATCGGGGGCAGTTGTTCGTTTGCCTGCAATGCGCCGATCTCAATGGCGTGTGTTACCTGCTGGACGATTTGCAGGTAAATGGGAACACCGGAGTCGGGATGTATTCGAATGAACATAAGAGTACTAGTGCAGTAGTACAGTAAACAGATAGTTGTCTCTTGTCAAGCTTTTTGTATGGAGCTGTGGACAGGACGCGATCATTCCGAATCGACTCGGCTCTTGTATCGGGAGAGCTCTGCGTATAGAGTGTGTCTGAAGGTAGCTTACTCACCTGATCCGATACTTGAAGGAAATCATAGAACTCTCTCATCACGCAGATTCTTAAGTCGGCAAAGAGGCCAACATGGATCACTTCTATCGAAAAGGTCTTCAGTGTCTAGGGCTTGCGTGCGGCGCAGTCCTGATTCTGGCTGTGACGGGCTGCAACGTTTCCAGCGGGCCGCCTGTGGGCGAAACGCGTACCACGTCGCAATCCATCCCGCTGGGGCAGCAGAAGTCTGTTGACGTCGAGATCAAAATGGGCGCCGGTGAGCTGAGCGTGGAGTCCGGCAGCAGTGACCTGATGGACGCTGATTTCACTTACAACGTGGACGCCTGGAAGCCAGAGGTTCGTTACGATTCGAATGGAGCGCGAGGCGTTCTGACCATCGAGCAGCCATCCGGGTCCCATAATTTTCGCGGAAGAACCCGGTACAACTGGGACATTCGCCTGAACAGGCAGGTGCCCATGGAGATGAATGTCGACATGGGAGCAGGGAAAACCAACCTGGAGCTTGCAGGGCTTAATCTCAACCGCTTCGCGTTGAATGCCGGAGCCGGTGAGGCTGATATCGATCTGGATGGCGCCTGGCAGCACGACCTGACTGCCGTGATTCATGGTGGAGTGGGTAAAGTCACACTGCACCTTCCAAGCGACGTAGGCGTCCGGGCCACAATTCATGGCGGGCTTGGTGCTGTGCACGCGAACGGGTTCTCAAAAAATGGCGACACTTATACCAATAGTGCCTTCGGCAAGTCAAAAGTGAACCTGGAAATCCAGGTGGAGGGCGGCCTGGGCGAAGTTAATCTCCAACTTGGCGGCGGAAGGACAATCTAGCCCACCGCGACACGGACCCGGCAGGATCCTCAAATCCAGATTTCAATTTCATAGGGGCCGCACTTTTCCCTTGAAGGCGCAATCTCGATTAAAGACAACGCGTGCGGCTGGAGCGTAAGCGAGAGAGTTGGATTCCCTGCGGCGAGCGCTTTAATTTCAGGTGGAGGAAGTTGGGCCGCCTGGCGGAGAATCTGTTGCTGTTGCGGGCTGGGGAAGGCAGGCAGGCCCATACCTTCCCATGTCGCGAGCGGCGAGCCATGATGCCTGTCCACGGTCCAAATAATCGCGTGATGGGCGCCGCTGAGGCCTTTGAGCGAAAGCTCGTAGGTTCGGGGCTTTCCGCCGTTGCCGGGCGGCGCGTTATTCCACAGCGCGATAGCGAGCGATCCGTCAGCATGCCGGGTAACGATGACCGGGCCGGGTGGCTCATTCAATCGCTCACTGCCCAGACGGTGCAGCAGAGCGAAATCGTTGTAAGCAGCCTTGGGAATGTGGCCCGTTGCAATCAGGCCATATCCACCATAAAAGGGCGTTTTCGCAACGCCCTGTTCTTCAAAGACGTCCGAAAAATCCCAGTAGGAAAGCAGATGGACCAAGCCGTCGCAACGACTGATGGTCTCCGCCAGCCAAGGCCCCATGAATGACGAATCCGTGATGTCGCGGATGTTCATGTAGGTGGCGTTGTATTCGCTGAAAATGATGCGCAGGTTGGGACGCGGCGAAGACACAACTTCCGTGTGAACTTTCCTGACTGCCATTACCACCATGTCTTTTCGATCAATTTTTTGATGGGTGCCGAAAACGTCCTCCGCAGTATCATCACCATAAACGTGAGTTGAGACAAAATCGACAGGGACGTTGTTGTCAGAGCAATGTTTGATAAATGCGCTGACCCACGCCGCCTGCGCTGTGGCTGGACCGCCGACGCGAAGACGGGGACTTACGGATTTGAGCGCGCGCGCAGCGACATCGTAAAGGTGGAAATAGGTGGATTGCTTGGGCTGGCCGGCCCAAAAGCCGATGTTCGGCTCATTCCAAACCTCAAAATACCATTGCGAAACTTGATCTATGCCATAGCGGTCAACCAGGTGCTGAGCAAACGCGTGGATGAGATCGCCCCAGCGGTCCCAATCTTTGGGCGGCGCAATATAGGGATGGTAGAAGAATTCCTGCTGTACGGATGTTGACGCCAGGTCCTGCGGCATAAAACTGAGTTCAACGAAAGGCCGGATTTTGTTGGCCAGTAGGCCATCATAAATCTGGTCGACGTTGGTGAAATTATATTCGGCCTGGCCTTGCTTGTTTTCACTGTATAGGCCGACCTCGCGATCAAAAATGCCGTGGAAGCGGACGTACTGAAAGTCCGTTACGCGTTTCACGGCTTTCAGGTCCTTGCGGTAACTCTGGCGCAACGCAAGGATGGCATGTCCTGAACCGAACATCCTTTCCCAGTAGTGCGGAAAGGGGTTCGCCGTCGCCTTGGTGTTGATAACGATACTTTCGGAAGGAGATGCTTCGCTTGTCTGGCCGAGCAGAATAGTTTTGTGCGGGGCGGTCACAAATGCGAGAAGAATAGCTGCGGTTGTAAACAGCGCCCGAAACTTAAAGTTCCTCATAAGATGGATCTCCGCGGGCAGTATCAGCCATGAACAAGAACCAATTGCAATATATAACAAAGACGGCAGCATAGCGAGGCGTGACAACTCTGCTGCCATGGATTACCATCAAAAGCCTTGGGCGGAGGTCTCATGCAGAAAGCTCCTTTCAGGCTCGGCAAACGTGGTTACGCTCTGATGATTGCCGTTGCCGCGGCACTCGGCGGGCTGCTTTTTGGATATGACACC
>JBJKQZ010000258.1:0-2563 GCA_046704865.1 Terriglobia bacterium | reverse complement strand
TAAAAGGGCACGGAATTTTCTGCCGGGAAAAAGGTTTTTCTCGAACGGCAAATTTTGAGGTATGGGCGATCTTTAGGGGCGCTCCCCGTTGGCTGCATTCTGTATAGCTTTAAGTGGCTGAAAATATAATATGTTATTGGTTTCTAAAGGCCCTGAGGAGCCACATTGTCGGGGAAGAATGCATTGCTGTCGCCAGGAGGGGGTCAAGCCCGCAAATTCTCTCCGGAAAGACACGGGCCGTCACATTCGAGTGTTACGCAGATCACGGTTGGCGGTGCCGCCGCTGTCATACTCGTTGGGTACGACGCGGAAGAGAAAACGAAGTCAAGTCAATCAAACCAATCTGCCGGAGGAGCAACCTCTATGAAGCAGAACCTTCGATTTAAACTCAATGGAAAATCGGTAAATCTGGAGGTGGATCCCGATCGGACGCTGCTGTGGGTTTTGCGTTATGACCTTAGACTCACAGGGCCCAAGTATGGTTGTGGAGAGGCTCTCTGTGGTGCCTGCACGGTAATCCTGGATCGGCAAGCCATGAGATCGTGCTCGATCCAAATGAAAGACGTGGCAGACAAGGAAATCACTACGATCGAAGGCCTGGAGCAGGATGGCAAGCTGCATCCTTTGCAGGAGGCGTTCGTTGAACATGACGCCCTTCAGTGTGGGTACTGCACCCCGGGCATGATTATGAACGCCTATGGCCTTTTGCTCAACAATCCCAGACCTACACGAAGCCAGATTATCGAACAAATGGAGGGTAACCTTTGCCGCTGCGGCGCGCATATGCGGATCGTAGCGGCCATCGAGACAGCCGCCAGGCAGATGGGAGGAATCGCCCGATGAAGACTGTTGATGAAAAACCGGGCAGACTTGATCAGGAAAACCTGGAGCTTGATTTCAGCAGCCTGACCGCTGATCCCGGATCGGCTTTCCCGCTCGACCGGCGCGAATTTCTGAAACTCGTAGGCGGTGGGATTCTGGTTTTTTGCACGATGCCTCGCTCGTGGGCACAGGAAGGCGGGCGCCGCCGCGCTCAACTACTTCCTGAGGACTTCAATGCCTTCCTCCGGATTGGCGAGGACGGCAAAATCACCGGCTTCACTGGAAAGATTGAAATGGGCCAGGGCATCATCACATCTCTTGGACAGATGCTGGCCGACGAATTAGATGTTAAGTACGAATCCGTGGGCATGGTGATGGGTGATACGGCACTTTGTCCCTGGGACCGAGGTACCTTCGGATCAATGACCACGCGCTTTTTCGGGCCTCCGTTCAGGGCTGCCGCCGCAGAAGCAAAAGCCGTTCTCGTGGAACTGGCTTCTGAAAAGCTCGGTGTGCCGAAGGATCGCCTGAAAACAAGAGACGGCGCCGTCTATGAGGTGGGTGGCAATAAGAGAGTGACCTACGCCGAACTTACCAGGGGAAAGAAGATCCTGCGGCATGTTAAAGGCGTTCCGGTGGAAACCGCCGCCGATTTCGAGATCGTCGGAAAGCCGGAAATCAGGAAAGATGGAATCGACAAAGTAACCGGCAGAGCGCATTATGCCGGAGACATCAAGTCGACAGGGATGTTATGTGCCCGCATCCTTCGGCCGCCCGCCCACGGCGCAAAACTGGTCAGCGTGGACACTTCCGGCGCCAGGGGAGTCGAAGGTGTTCAGGTTATTCACGAAGGTGACCTGGTGGCCGTGCTTCATCCGGACCCCGAAGCTGCGGAAAGAGCCTTGGGAAAAATCGAAGCCGAATTTGACCAGCCTAAGCCTTATGCGGACGACAAGACCATCTTCGAGCATCTGCTGAAAGTTGCCCCCGCCGGAGAAATTGTGGCGGAAGGTGGCCATCTGGCTGAAGGCCAAAAATCTGCCGACTACATCGTGGAGGAGACGTATCTGAACAGCTATGTCGCTCACTCGCCGATGGAGCCGCACACGGCACTGGCGAAGATGGAAGGCAACAATCTGACCATCTGGGCATCCACGCAAACGCCTTTCCCATTGCAGGAGGCCGCTGCATCGTTGTTAGGGATGCCGTCTGCAAACGTGCGGGTGATCTCACCTTTTGTCGGCGGCGGGTTTGGCGGCAAGAGTGCCATCCGACAGGCGCTGGAAGCAGCACGCCTGGCCAAACTGACGGGGAAGCCCATCCAGGTGGCCTGGACGCGCGCCGAGGAGTTTTTCTATGACACGTTCCGCCCCGCTGCGGTGGTCAAGATCAAGGCCGGCGTTACCAAAGCAGGATTATTGACCTACTGGGACTATGGCGTTTACTTTGCCGGCGGAAGAGGGTCGGAGCAATTCTACGACATTCCAAATCATCGGACGATGTCTTATGGCTCCGGCTGGACGGCTCCCGAAGGCGCCCACCCGTTTGCAACCGGGCCCTGGCGCGCTCCGGCGAATAACACCAACACCCATGCCCGGGAGTCGCACATTGACATGCTGGCAGCAAAGGCGGGAGTGGATCCCATTGAGTTCCGGCTGCGGAACTTGAAAGACCAGCGAATGCGGGCGGTTTTGCAGGCTGCCGCGGATAAATTAGGCTGGAAGCGCGCAAAGTCTCCAAG
>JBJKQZ010000257.1:0-3335 GCA_046704865.1 Terriglobia bacterium | reverse complement strand
ACCTGGTAGATGCAGTGACGGTCTCAACGGGCGGCGCTGTTACCGTATGGAACTGGGACCCCGACAGCGGCACATGGGGAAAGCGATAGGCCAGCGTTCCTGTGAGTCATGCATGGAAAAGAAAATGCGAAATCCGTTCCCTGAAAGCGGTGTGACCCTGATCGAGACATTGATTGCTGTCCTGATCGCGGTTGTGGGGCTGTTCAGCGTGGGAGGCCTGATTTTTCAGGGTACAGTCACCAACAAGAACCAGGGTACCGAAGTGACGCGGGCCACCATCTACGCGCAGGACAAAATGGAAAAGCTGTTGTCACTCGATTTCACTGCCTGCACGCAGGCGTCGTCTTCACAGCCATTGAGTTGCAACACCACCAACATCAATGCAACCGGATGGACGGAGGGTTTGCTTGCCGGCGGCGCCATCGGGCCTTCCGTCCAGGCCACCTGCCCGTCTTCGGGGGCTTCGGTTGGATACATTGATTTCCTTGATGGCAACGGCATTCAGCTTCCCGGCAGCACGGCGGCGACCGGTTGTTCGGGTATCACTCCTTCAGCCATTTCGTTTGTGCGCATGTGGCAGATCACCGACGTTCCGTCAACGGGCGGCCCGGCCATCAAGCAGATTTCGGTGGCAGTGTATTCCCAGTCTGCAGTGAACGCCGGTTCCGGCAAGCCCATCGTGGTGTTGAGCAGTTTGTTGTCTAATCCGAACTAGAGGACATGGAAATGGGATCGAGGGAAGGCACGGGACAAAAGCTCCAGCAGGATGCCGCGGCCGGCTTCTCGCTGGTTGAATTGATGGTCAGCGTGGCCATCATCATCCTTCTGATGTCCGCGGTTTTTCCTTTCCTTTTCCAGTCGCAGAAGAAATATCAGGACAATCAGGTGGTTTCAGAGGCGAACCAGAGCGCCCGAGCAGCCATGGAAGTGATGAGTCAGGAGATCGGCCAGGCAGGGTTCAATCCGAATTTCACCGCGGCCAAGACTTCATCGGCCACCGTGGCTGTCAATCCAAGCGCCCAATGCGTCACGTTAAGCGACATCAATCAGATCAATCCCGGTGACTGGCTTACTGTGGATACGGGGCCCAACAATGAACTGGTCCAGGTTCTCTCAACTTCAAATGTTTCAGGAACGCCGTGCAGTCTGCCCAACCAGATTCAAGCCGTCTTTCTGATGAACCACGTGGGGACGGTGACCCCATTTCCAGTAATCAGCTACAAAATGCCTTACGGAAGCGGCATTCTTCAAACTGCCGGAACCTCAAGCGACCAGACCCTGGAATTCTTTGGTGACATTAATCAGGATGGAGTCATCCGCTATGTGGTTTATAGCTTGTCGCCGGAAAGTCCAGCCACAACTGTCAGTATCAACAGGACCTCCTATACCCTTTACAATCTGTACCGGTCCATGACCACCGTGCCGTTTGCCAACCTTCCGACTCCTACAACCTATACGGCGCCGGCAAATAACCCGGCTTCGCCGCTGGTCACCAACGTTCTCTACAACACCACAAACAAAAGCGGCCCCACAGGCCAGCCCATTTTTGCCTATCCCAACCAGGTGGTGATCGGAGTGGTGCCGAATCAGATCACCGTAGTGGGAACAGTGGTTATCACAATCAGTGTTGCAGTGAGCCCGAAGAGCCTGGAATCTCAACTGCCGCAATGGTTCACCCTGGCCACTCAGATCCGGCCGCTGGACCTGCAAGCCGCCATTACCGTGAATAATTCCGGTGGGGCCGTCTATCTGCCACCCATCCCCAAGAGTCTGCCGATGACTTTTCCCTCAAATTATTATCCCTGAGGAGCAATTTATATGGACCATTTGCCATTGCCTCAAATGAAGCCGGCGCGAAACGGCCGCGAACAGGGCATTGCCCTTATTCTTGTTCTTTTGTGCATGCTGGTTCTGTCCGTGCTGGCTGCTGCGATAATCTTTTCCGCTCGCTCGGAGACCTTTGCAAGCTACAACTACAAGCTGGACACCCAGGCCGATTATCTGGCCAAGGCTGGAATCCAGCGCGCTATCAACTGGTTCCGCAGCAACCATTACCGCGCCATCAGCCAAAGTGAAGCCAGCACTTATTACCTGGTGACTTCCACCGGCAGCCCTTTCAACCTCTTCACATCCAACGCATCACCGGTTATCTGCGCATCCGGCTGTCCCAGTAACAACAGTCCCGTGCAGTTGATTGGTTTTGGAACCGGTTCGTCCAATTATCCTGACGTCAACAACACGCAGAGCTCGCCACAGGAGGTTGCGGATGCCTTTGCGTCGGACTTGAACGACCCTGCCAACACCCGGATAACTGCGGACTCCCTGGATTCCGGCTACTTTAACGTGAATGCCATCATGTTGAATTATCAGACAGTCAACGTGGGTTATCTGCCCCCGCTCAATCCTACGCCGGTGGAGACCTGGCTGATTACTTCCAAAGCAACCTGGACAGGAGGCTCAGGTTCGACCACGGGAATGGCTTCCGCAGAAGAACAAGCCGTTGTGCAGCCTATTTACTTGCCAACCTGGGGCAATGCCCTTTACGGATTTTGTTCTGTCTCCATGCAGGGCAGTTCCGGAACCTGTACGGACGCTTTCAACTCTTCTCTGGGCGCCTATGGTGGAGGCAATCCCAGTGTGGCCTCAGGCAAATGTGATTCAAACACCGCAAACAATGTGATTGCGGCGGGCGCTAATGTGGGCGCAAACGGCGGAGTTACGCTCGGAAGCAATGTGACTGTTGCGGGCGACGTAGTCATCGGGACCGGAGGCACCGCCGGATGTGCTGCGAGCGGTTATAGCGGAAGTTCCAGCTCCGTGCTGGGGCAGGTCATCAACGGCCCGCACAAAGATCCCCCGCCAGCTCCAACTTTTCGTTCCAGTTTTCCGACGGGGGCTCCTTCTTACTCGTTGGGTTCAGGAAGCGTTCAAGTTCTGCCGGTGGGTGCGACGTGGTCCAACAGCCCATTTCCGCAAACCACCGGCGTCAGCCCTTCCACAAGCTCTCCCTGTATGGACAGCACCTGTAACGGCACTTCGGCACACCCTTACGAAATTTCCAGTGTTTCCATGACCGGAGGTGGAAAAGGCGGCAGTGCTCCAGTTCTGGAACTGGTTGGAGGTTCAAGCCCCTTGAACCCTGTGTACTACGATATCGACAGCCTCAGCCAGACGCAGGGCGAGATTGATGTATCGGGATACGTTGTGATCAACATCAAGACCAACTTCAGTATTGGCGGCCTTGGGATCGACAATAGTGTCGGGTCCGGCATTCCACCCCAGGCAGTTGTCATCAATTATGCGGGCACCAACGGCGTTTCCATCAGTGGGAACGG
>JBJKQZ010000256.1:0-5154 GCA_046704865.1 Terriglobia bacterium | reverse complement strand
CATGCCGGGTGATCCGGCTGCGCGCAAATGGCCAGGCCACGCGGATAAAAAAGTAGGGAAGCGGATTGCGCTCCAGGTCGTTGATCAGGACCGCGTGGGCAGCAATTTCGGCAAGGCGGCGCAGCAGTTCCACCGCCTCCTCTTCAGAGAAATGGTGCAAAAACAGATTGCAGATAACCACATCAAAGGCCGCCTGCGCAAAGGGAAGATGGGACACATCCGCTACAACACGGGACAATTTTCCAGAGGAGTGATTCCCATTCCGCAGATGAGTAATGCGGCGGTCGAGCGCCACAAATTCAGCCTTCCGGTTGCGGCCAGCCATTTCTGATTGCAAACGCGCCGCCAGCCGTGTATCGCCCGATCCAACATCAAGGATGCGCGCGCGCCCCGGACCCTGCCGGGTAAAGTAACGGTCCAGCAGACAAAGGCAGCCTGAGACACCTCCCAGCCAACGATTGATCCGCCACAGGTCATCGAAACTGCGCCCGATTTCTTCAGGCGTGCCGATATCATCGTCAAGCCACTCTTGTGAAGGGACTCGGAGCATGGGCGATGCCTTCCTACGCGGCCCGCGAGACGACCAGCGCAGAATTTTTTGAGCCGAATGCAATACAGTTGCAGATGGCGTGTTCAATTTGAATTTTTCGCGGCTGGTGCGGCACGTAATCCAGATCGCATTCCGGATCGGGAACATCAACATTGAGTGTGGGAGCAGCGAACCCGTCGCGCATGGCCAGCAGCGTGGCTGCCAGCCCGGCCGCTCCGGAAGCTCCCTGCGGATGCCCGATCATGGACTTGAGCGCGGATGCGGGCACGCGGTAAGCGCGCTTGCCAAGCGCCAGCTTCAGCGCCCGCGTCTCAATGCGGTCATTGAGCACAGTGGAAGTTCCATGGAGGTTCACGTAATCCACCTGCTCCGGCCCGATGCCCGCCTGCTCCATGGCCAGACGCATGGCGCGCGCGGGCTCCTCGCCGTTCTCTTCCAGCCGCACGCGGTGGAAGGCCTCACAGGTTGAGCCGTATCCGGCAATTTCGCCGTAGATGCGGGCGCCGCGTGCCTGAGCGCGCTCAAGACTTTCCAGAACAAACATCCATGCACCTTCGCCCAGCACAAATCCGTCACGGTCTGCTGAAAAGGGACGCGAGCCGCGCTCCGGCTGGGCGTTCCAGGAAGAAGTGAGAATGCGCATGAGAGTGAAACCCTTCATGATCAGCGGGGCCAGCGGGGCGTCGGCTCCGCCGCAGATCATCACGTCCGCGGTGCCGCACTGGATGTTCTGCACAGAATAGCCAATAGCGTCCGTGGACGACGTGCAGCCAGTTGAAATGAGATGGCTGAAACCGCGAAAGCCAAATCGCATGGAAATTTCGCTGGCCAGGGTCCCGATGGTCGCGGAAGGAATGGTATAGACGCTGCACTGGCGCACGTGCCCGGAATAGTAGAGCTGATACTGGTGCTCGACGAATTCCTGGCCGCCGCCGCCCGAGCCCAGAAGAACCGCAACCCGCTGGCGCTCCTCAAGGGTCATTTGCGAGGGATCGAGTCCAGCATCTGAAATAGCCTCTTCAGCGGCTGCAACTGCCAGCGGCACAACGCGGCTGACGTGCGCAGCGTCTTTTTCGCTGACGTACCGGGCGGGATCAAAGCCCACAATTTCCCCGGCAATCTGGACGGGCAGCGAAGATGGATCAAACCGCTGGATGCGGCGAACGCCGCTCTTGCCCTGCCGGCTGGCTTCCCAGAAAGCTTCACGGCCAATACCGTTGGGACTGACCGCGCCGACGCCGGTGATGACAACGCGGCGGTTCATGCTGCACCCCAGATTTTTCGAGCTACTGGTCTTTCACGAAGTGTTCTGGTGGGAAGAAGGCGGTTACGGAACGGATGAAGGGAAAATGTGGAGCATTGCAGGCAAGCGGACGCTCCACTCCGGAAATCTGTGAAGTCAGTGGATAGGGTCAAGAACGATGTTGTAGGTGACCTCAAATTCATTCCTTACTTTGATTGCCCCCAACGCAGTACTAAAAGGTTGGATGTTAAAATCGGTCAACTTGAACATCTTTTTTCCTTGAATTTGCAATTTGTCGCCAATCTGGTGACAATCCAGTGAAAATTTGACCTTGCGCGTCACGCCGTGAAGCTCGACATCGGCATCCAGGTGCCAGGTCGAATCCTCGCCTGTCGGATCGAAAGACACGGAATGAAGCTCGATGGAAGGGAAGTGGCTCACGTCAAGCTGCTGCGGGCCCAGCATGGTGTCCTGCACCTCCTTGCGTTCGGCAGGATCGCCCCATGGATCAATGACCTTGAGTGACGCGGATTCGCCTGACAACTCAGCCGTCCATCCGTCAGCCTGTGACAGGTTTGCTGATCCGGAAAAATGCGTCAAGTTGATCAAGTGGTTGTCCCCGAGCGCGCTAAGGAAACCACCCTTGAAGAGATGGATTTCAATCTGGCTTGCATTGGTATCCACTCGATACTTTCCATGAATCTGGGCCGCAAGATGACGAGGCCCTGCCAGCAACAATGCCGGAACCAGAGACAACATCAGGCATGCGCGTTGAACGGGAAACCCCGCAACACGCGCTTCAATCTTGTTGCGATAAAGAATTCCGACCGCTCGCAATCGAGTATGGAAAGCGCCCAGGGAAGTCAGAAACCCGAAGCTATGGCTTTTCAATCGTTCAGTCACTCCTCAAGAAACGGCCCGGAGAGGGAATTCTCTCCCGCCAAATGCCGCATCAATGTTAAAGGCAAGGGAAAACCAAATCAACAGGAAGAATCAACCATTTTCGGGTGCGAATCCGGACCGCTTACAGCCAGTTAGAACGAGCGCAGGAGCGTTGCAATCGAAGGCTTTTCCCCGTACAGGAATGCCCGGCCCGCAATTCGCGGAACGAGCGGTAACCTGAAAATCATATCAATCCGGCTGCGGGTCTGGCCTTCCCGGTCACCCCCGGGCAGTCTCTTAACGTAATCACCCAGCTCCGCGCGCCATTCTTCATTGTACATTGCGACCACCAGTGCTGGCGATGGGCTTTTCAATGCCTGATGGATCAGGTCCACGGCGACCTCCGCGCTGACCATGGCTGGATAGATTCCCTCGCCCGTTGAGCCGGAAACAAAACCTGCTGCATCACCCAACAGCATCACCCGGCCGCGCGCAAGGCTTGGGATGCGATAAACGCCTCCCACCGGATCGAGATCAAAGTGGACTTTGTCTTCCCCCAGATCGCGGGGAATCTGGTTCCGCTTGCGAAGCGCCTGGACAAAAGCATGAAATAGCGGGCGGATAGAGCGGCCATCCCTTAAGAGCGCGCCAATGCCAACGCAGATATGCCTTTTCTTGGGGAAAACCCAGCCGTAGCCCTGAACGCCGCTGAATTCCAGGTAAACCCGGAATGGAAATCGCTCGCCATAGAATGCGCTAATGCGTTCAGGCGCGAATGGAACATCGGTGTTGGCGCACAGCACGTAGTCGCCCGGCGACCAGCCCTGGTGCAATCCGGATTTCACGGCCACGCGGCTGGAAGCTCCGTCTGCCCCGATCAAAATCCGGCTGGAAAACTCGCGGCCGTCTGCAAGACGGATGCGAATGCCGTCACGCTCTTCGGCAAAGTCGGAAAAAGCGCATCCGCCAAGAAACCGCGCCCCTGCTGCCACTGCAATACGGCGCAGGCCATCGTCAAATTTCGAGCGCAATGAGAGATAGCCCGAGGGCCGGCGCTCCACATAATGCGATTCCCTTTCAACTGCCCGGTCATAAAACGCCACGCCGTAAAAAGGATTCTCAACCAGGTCCGGAAGCGATTTCCGGAGATACGAGAATCGATCAAAGGCCAGACGGTTGATCCAGCTTGCACAGGTCTTGTGACGAGGAAAATTTGCGCGGTCAAGCAAAAGGACCGAATAGCCGCGGTCTGCCAGCAATTTGGCCGCCGTGGAACCGCCGGGCCCCGCCCCCACCACAATCACGTCTGTACGGTCACTCATCGTTAACGGCCAGCCTGACTACACCAGGGAAATACGGATTGAGATTCCGCGCTCTCCACGGCTTCATGGAATCACAGATGGTGCGACCTGTTCTACAATCTGTCAGCCCCATGCTAAAAAATCAATTGGCCGTGGTTCCTTTTGCTTTGGTCTCGGGAGCCCGAATGAGGATCAGGACGATGGCCGTGGCCAGGAGCGGGACCGTACCAGCGGCCACGAATGCCGGGAAGTACGAGAACTTGTCAACGATATAACCGATCATCAGCGTAAAAGCTGTGCTGACAAGTCCCGCGCCCAGGCCGCTGAGCCCGGTGACCGATGCCACAACATCCTGGGGAAACAGGTCGGAAGGAAACGTCAGGCCCATAGTGGACCAGCTTGCGTAACCCCACGTAGCGAAGCTGATCAGCAACTACGCAACGGTCGTATTCTGGGTCATGGCCGCAGGGATACCGGCAATAATGGGAATTGAACTAAGGATGCACACCAGCTTGCGCGAGCGAATGACCGGCATTCCACGCTTGATAAAATATCCTGTGGCGAAACCTCCGGTAAAATTGCCGAGATCAGCGGCAAGAAACGGAATCCAGGCAAACGCGCCAATCTGCTTGAGGCTGAAGCCGTGGACCTCGCTAAGATAGTCGGGAAGCCAGAAAACGTAAAACCACCAGATGGGATCGGTAAGCGAACGGCCCAGAACAATGCCCCAGACGTTTCTTTCCTTCAGCAGACTCAGCCAGCGTTTGGCGCCCTTCAGGGTTGAAGCTCCCGGCGTTCCCCGTCGTTCCAGGATGATTTTCCGTTCCTCCTCGCCCAACCGTGGATGGGAATCGAAGGGGTGGTAAAAGTACAGCCAGGGAATAAGCCACAAAAAGCCCAACAGGCCCGCGGCCACAAACGAGTATCGCCATCCGAACTCATAGGCGATGAAAGCCACGAATGGCGGCGCGATCACGGCTCCCACGCTGGACCCGCTGTCAAAGATGGCAACGGCAAGCCCGCGCTCATCCGCAGGAAACCATTCCGCTACGGTTTTGCTGGCGCCTGGCCAGTTGAAGCCCTCGCCGATTCCCAGCATGAAGCGAAAGACGGCAAGCGAAAATACCGAACTTGCCAGCGAATGCACCATGCTCGAAAGCGACCACCAGATCATGGCC
>JBJKQZ010000255.1:0-6305 GCA_046704865.1 Terriglobia bacterium | reverse complement strand
CGAGCCGCGCCAAGTCACAAATTAAGGAACTGGTCAGCAAGACCTTTAATCCCCGAGTCCTGAGAGGGTTTGGAGCCTTCGGAGGGTTCTTTTCCCTCAAGGGTCTTCCCTCAGACGCCGTGCTGGTTTCCAGCATGGATCGCGTGGGCACCAAGCTGAAGATCGCGTTTGCCGCGAACCGGCATGAAAGCGCTGCGGCCGACCTGGTGTTCCACTCGGTCAACGACATTTCCGTCCACGGCGCGCGGCCACTCTTTTTCCTCGATTATCTCGCAACCGGCAAAATCCGCCCCAAGGTCATCACTGAAGTTGTGCGCGGGCTTTCCAACGCCTGCCGCCAGGTCGGCTGCGCCCTGATCGGTGGTGAAACCGCCCAGATGCCGGGTTTTTATGCGGAGAATGAATATGACCTCGCGGGCTGCATCATCGGTTGGGTTCGCCAGCGCGAGATCCTGGATGGAAGCCGGATCCGCCCCGGCGATGTGATTCTGGGTCTACCCTCACTCGGACTGCACACCAACGGCTATTCATTGGCTCGCAAGGTTCTGATGGACCAGGCGGGAATCGGGCTTTCGCAGCGCGTTCCGGAACTGGGGCGCAGGCTCGATGAAGAATTGCTGGCGCCGCACCGCTGCTACGGGCCGCTGCTCCAGCCACTCCATCAAAAAGGCTGGCTGACCGGCCTCGTCCACATCACGGGCGGCGGCATTACGGAGAATACGCCGCGAATTCTTCCCTCGCAATGCCAGGCGGAAATTCAACTGGGATCGTGGCCTGTCCTGCCCGTCTTTAATATGATTGCCGGCCTGGGAAAAGTCCGCCAGGCGGAGATGTTTCGCACTTTCAACATGGGCCTGGGCATGCTCCTGATTGTTCCAAAAAAGCATGTAGAAAACGTGGCAGGCGCGCTCAAGCGAAAGAAAGAAAAGTTCTGGGTTGTAGGCAGAATCGTTCGCGGCAAGGCTGAGGTAAAATATCTCGCCGGACGTTCGGGGCGGGTTTAACAAGCTGTTGAAGGATAATCCGGAACCGTGCGGTTACGGCCCGCACGCCCGCTATTGCAGGCGAAGCGAGCAGTTTGCTTTTGGACTCCCCTGTTTCTGTGGTTAAAGTTCCATGAAGAACATCGGCATCCTGCTTTCCGGTCGCGGATCGAATTTTGAGGCCATTGCCCGCAATGTGGCCGCCGGGAGAATTCCCGCAAGCATTGCGCTGGTCATCAGCAATCGCGAGCAGGCTCCGGGCCTTGAGACCGCCCGCAAAATGGGCTTGAGGACCCTTTTCATATCTTCGAAAGGCATGGAACGCGAGGCCTATGACCAGGAGGTTGTGGACGCGCTGCGGGAAGCTCAGGTGGATCTGGTGTGCCTGGCGGGCTTTATGCGCATACTCAGCCCGATTTTTGTGCGTGCCTTTCCGGGGCGTATCCTGAACATTCACCCGGCGCTTCTTCCGGCTTTTCCAGGACTCGACGCGCAAAAACAGGCGCTCGATTACGGCGTCAAGTTCACGGGCTGCACCGTCCACATCGTGGATGAAGGCATGGACACCGGCCCCATCGTGCTCCAGGCTGTTGTGCCGGTGGAGGACGATGACACCGTAGAAACGCTTTCTGCCCGCATACTGGCGGAAGAACACCGGATTTATTCGGAAGCCCTCCGCCTGATGGTTGAGGATAAGGTTTGCGTTGAAGGCCGCCGCGTTGTGCTGAAGAAGTGATGCTGTGCCCTCGAGTGAAGGCCGGGCTTTCCCAATATCCAATCGGTACCTTTAGAGTTAGAAGATGACCCTGAAAGAACAACTCGCTTTTCTCACCAAGGGCGCGGAAGAAACCATCCGCCCGGAGGACCTTTACGCCAAATTGGAGCGGGCGGCAAAAACCGGCGTCCCGCTCCGCGTCAAGGCAGGTTTCGACCCGACAGCTCCGGACATCCACCTGGGACACACGGTCCTCATCCGCAAGCTGAAGCACTTCCAGGACCTCGGCCACACAGTCATCTTCCTGATCGGCGATTTTACAGGCCTGATCGGCGACCCTTCGGGCCGCAATGTTACGCGGCCGCCCATGGCGCCGGAAGAGATTGCAGCAAACGCCGAGACCTATAAGAAACAGGTTTTCAAGATCCTCGACCCGGAAAAGACGGTGGTGGAATTCAACAACCGCTGGATGGGCAAACTGGACAGCCGGGAGTGGATGACTCTGCTCTCAAAATACACGGTGGCACGGCTGCTGGAACGCGACGACTTCAGCAAGCGGTTCAAGGAAGGACGTCCGATCACACTGCTCGAGCTGGTTTATCCTCTGGTGATGGCCTACGACTCAGTCGCGCTCAAGGCTGACGTTGAGCTGGGCGGAACTGACCAGAAATTTAATCTGCTTGCCGGCCGCACAATCCAGCAGGAATACGGACAGGAACCCCAGGTCATCATGATGATGCCCATCCTGGAAGGGCTCGACGGCACGCAGAAAATGTCGAAGTCATTGGGCAATTATGTGGGAATCAATGAGCCGCCCCAGGAGATGTTCGGAAAGCTGATGTCCATTTCAGATGATCTGATGTGGCGCTACTATGACCTGCTCACGGATATGGCGCCCGCAGAGATCGCAGGGCTGAAAAAATCGGTCAGCGACGGAACCACCCATCCGCTGGAAATGAAAAAGGGCCTTGCCCGGAGAATTATCTCCGACTTTCATTCAATGCCGGCCGCCGAGCAGGCGCAAAAGGACTGGGAAACTCAATTCCAGGAGAAGGCGCTGCCGTCGGAAATTCCAGTGCATTCCTCCAACCTGGAATCCCCGGTCAAACTCTTCCGCCTTCTGGTCACACTGAACCTGGCGGAGTCCAACTCCATCGCCCAGCGTAAAATCAAGGAAGGGGCTGGTTACATGGCCGCGGGAGAAAATGATCCTCCCGAGTGGAAACGCCTGACGGATCCTACCTGGGAATTTGATGGGCGAAACTGCCCTGTCGCCATCTTTCGCGTGGGCCGCAAATTGGTAAAAGTCAGCGCCAAATCCTGACGATAAGCCTGCCGCACATTTTCGAGCCTGAGATACTTATCCAGTTTCAGCAGGAAGGCGGAGCTTTAGCTCGGGCAACCGATGCGACTCCCATGATGATTACCTTCCCGCAGGACGGCTTACGGCTCCAAGCAGTCCTGCTGGAAAAGAGGAATATGACTGGCATTCAGTACCGGGGGGGCTAAAGCCCCCCCATACTGGCACCTTAAACTAACCCTTACAAATGTGGATTCAGGTCACGCCCGGACGGGCAGTGGGTTAGTCTTTTGGCGCGGGGATATGAAGGTTAAGCACCAGATTAAACCGCGTGTCCCAGGAGCTGACCTTGCGCACTTCAGACGTCTGGCCTTTATAGTGCGCCTTAAACTGGTAATCTTGCGTCAGCTTGAGGTCCGTGAAAGTGAAATGCCCATCAGGCCCCGTGTAAATTGCAGAGGTCTTTTGCGTTGTCAGGTTGGTCATTTCCACTGCGGCCCCTGCAATGGGATTGTCTGATGCGTCGAACACCTGCCCCACGACGGTTTTTGAAGTAGGAGGTTTCTCCCTCTTCGCCAGCAGCGCGGTGGAACCAAAGGCCAGCCACAGCGCAGCCATCGCAAGAGTTACGGCGATTACCCTGGTGATCGCGGCTGAAAAAAGGTCCAGGCTCCGGGCCGCCGCAAACCCTCGAGGCAAAAAAGACTCGCCGCGAGGAGACTTACATGTCGTCTTCCTCTTCGACTTCCTTGTCATCATCATCGTCTTCTTCTTCACCGCTTCTCAGAATATCGAGCTCAACAGGCTCCGTACTTACGACTTCGAGTTCCGCTCCGCACTCCGGGCACTCAATAGTCTGCCCTTCTTCAAGCTGATCTTCCTCGATGTCGATCATTGCATCACACTCTGGACAGGTCGGCATCGTCTCCCCCGATCGTTAATTGATTTCAACAATAAAAAGTCTAGTCATTTCTGCGAGCCATGTCTAGGGGGTCAGTAGGAACGCAAAATGGTCCTTGATTTCCTCCCCAAATAAGTAAGGTCTATGTGCTCTTCCACTCAAAGGCATTCTTTGCCATAGCGCTCAGGACACGATACGCTTTACAGGTTGCAGATAGAATCCTTCGAGAGACTGTTGTGAATTCAGCGAGGCGTCCTTTCGGATGAGGTGACAGATGGAAATACCATTAGATTTTGAAACGCTGGCCGTCCATGCGGGTGAGGCCCCGTGCCGGGCGACAGGCGCGCTGGACACGCCGATTTATCAGTCCACGACCTTTGTTTCCGCGGATGCAGATGAGATGGCCGCCGTCTATGGCGAACAGAAATCCGGCTACATGTACACGCGTTATGGCAACCCCACCATCCACGCGCTGGAAGCCAAACTGGCGGCGCTCGAGGGCGGCGAAGCCGCGCTGGCCACGGCTTCCGGCATGGCAGCGGTTTCAACGGCGATCCTCGGTTACATCAAGACAGGAGATCACGTAGTGGCGGCCCGCTCACTCTACGGCGCCACTTACAATTTTCTGAACAAGAAGCTGCCGCGCATGGGCAGCTCCGCGACGTTTGTTGGATCGAACCGGGTAGAGGATTTTGAACGGGCAATCCAGCCCAACACGCGCCTGATCTATTTTGAAACGCCCAGCAATCCCGTGCTCGATGTGGTGGACATTGCCGCCATCGGTGCGCTCGGCCGCGCGCGGGGGATTCCCACCATGCTGGACAACACTTTTGCCTCACCGGCGCTTCAGCAGCCGCTGCGGATGGGAGTCACGGTATCGGTCCATTCTGCAACCAAGTATCTCTGCGGGCACGGCGACGCCATGGGCGGAGCGATCATTGGTCCGCGCGATTACATCTCGCTGCTGGTCCATGAGATCATCCGCGATTTTGGCGGAGTGATCAGCCCTTTTAATGCCTGGTTGATTCTGCGCGGAACCCGCACGCTCCACCTGCGCATGCCAGCACATTGCTCGAACGCCCAGAAGATTGCGGAATTCCTTGCCGCGCATCCCAGGGTTGATCACGTGAACTATCCGGGATTGCCCAATCATCCAGGACATGATGTGGCAAAAAAGCAGATGAGCGCTTTTGGAGCCATGATCAGTTTTGAAGCAAAGGGCGGTTACGATAGTGGAAAGAAAGTGATGGACGGCGTCAGCCTGTTTGCGCGCGCGGCCAGCCTGGGTGACACGCGTTCGCTGATAGTGCATCCAGCCTCAACCAGCCATCGTGCCGTGCCACCGGAAGACCGCCGCGCCATCGGCATCAGCGACGGCCTGGTGCGATTGTCAGTGGGCATCGAGTCGGCAGCAGACCTGATCAGCGATCTTGACAAGGCACTGCAATTCTGATCCGCAGCACGGGGCAGGCCGCGGTGTGGCGAATGGGCAGCCGAAGTTCACCTTGTGCCCCGGTAAAGGCGGCTTGGAATTTGAGTTCGAATTCGGCCAGGGTTGGTGTAGAATCCCCGCCATGAAAATCAAACTGCTTGCCCTTGCCTTTGTGTGCGCCATGCCGTTTGCTGCATGGGCACAGGATGTCCATTACCAGCAGGACTGGGCCTCGTTGAACAAGCGCCCGACTCCGCAATGGTTTGGCCAGGCCAAGTTCGGCATCTTTATCCACTGGGGAGTTTATTCGGTGCCGGCTTTCGCGGACCCGCACGCCAAGGGCGGCGAAGCCTATGCCGAATGGTACTGGAATCACATGCATAACAAGAACGGGCCAACCTGGGCGTTCCACGTGCGCAACTATGGGGCGAACTTTCATTACCAGGATTTCGTCAACCAGTTCAAGGCCAACCTGTTTGATCCGGACCAGTGGGCGCAGTTGTTTGTTGACTCCGGCGCAAAGTACGTGGTGCTCACTTCCAAACACCATGAAGGCTTTTGCCTGTGGCCGTGCCCGGCAAGCTGGAACTGGAACAGTGTTGACGTGGGTCCGCATCAGGACCTGGCCGGAGAGCTGAGTAAGGCGGTTGTGGCTCACGGGCTGAAGATGGGCTTCTACTACTCGCTGTACGAATGGTACAACCCGCTCTACCTTCAGCATTCTGAGCGCTATGTGACGGACCACATGATTCCGCAGATGAAGGATCTGGTGGAACGCTACCATCCCTCCATTCTGTGGACTGACGGCGAGTGGGAGCAGCCGAGTTCCTATTGGCACTCCACCCAGTTCCTGGCGTGGCTGTTTAACGACTCGCCGGTGAAGAACGAGATCGCAGTCAACGATCGCTGGGGCAAGGAGACGCGCGGCGTGGACGGCGGCTTCTATACTTCCGAATACGGCGAGGCGCACGGGA
>JBJKQZ010000254.1:0-7742 GCA_046704865.1 Terriglobia bacterium | reverse complement strand
TTGTCTGTAAGTGCGGAACGTACCCACCAGGGCTTTGCGCCCTCTCCTCAAGGCTAACCGACTGGATCCCTCCGACATTGAAATCCTCACTGCCCTACTGGAAGTTTATCTAAAGCTAAAGCGATCGGCTCAGGCGCAACCGATTTTGGAGGAATTGAATCGGCAAACAGCAAATGATTATTCCCAGCAGATGCAATTGGCCAAAGTTCTCGTCCGTGAAGGCGCGTTTGATCTGGCAGTTAACCAATTCGAGCGGTTGCTGAAAATGCGGCCGGCCTCCTACGAATTGAACTACGATCTGGCCCTGGCATATCATCGCGCCGGGCGGGACGACCGCGCGGCGGCGCAGATTCACAGAATGCTTTCACAGCAGGACAATGCGGAGTTGCAAAATCTGCTTGGAGAAGTGGAAGAAAAGCGTCACAACTATCCCCAGGCGCTTGCGGCCTATAAAGAAGCCACTGAGATCCAGCCGAAGAGTGAAGAGTATCAGTTGGACTACGCAACCGAGTTGGCGCTGCATTGGAACCCGTCCAATGCCCTGGGGGCCTTTTTAGCGGGCGTAAAAGCTTTCCCAAATTCAGCTACTTTGTGGATGGGGCTCGGTGGATGCTACTATCTGCTCGGGAAATACCGCGAAGCAGTTGAAACGCTTCTCCACACTTCCCAGTTGGCGCCTGACAATGGCAATGTTTACGCACTGCTGGGACTTGCCGATGATGCCGCGGGCCCACTACAGAGCAATGTCGCAGAAAGATTTAAAGCTTATCTCAAGGCACATCCGGATGATGCGCGGGCCCATTACTTCTACGGGAAAATTCTGCTTGGCCAGAGCAAAGAAAAATCCGAGAAGAATTCCAGCCGCGCACAGCAGGAGTTCGTCAAGGCCGTTGCTCTGGATCCTTCGCTGCCGCAAGCCCGCCTTGAATTGGGGAAATTGCTCCGAATGCAGGGAGATTTGCCGGCGGCGCGTGCGCAGTTGGAAGCTGCGGTTAAATTAGACCCGGAGTCGAGCGATGCTTACTATCAGCTGATGGGTATCTACAGGAAGCTGGGAGAACGACGGAAAGCAGATCTGGCATTACAGAAATTCCGTGAGATCAAGGGCCAGTCAGGCGAGAAAGCAAACCGAACACAGGTGATGACTCTTCTTGGAGGCGGCGCAAAATGATGGGCTGCTTCATTTCACTGAGGAATTCTCCGACGAAGGCTTGAGTTGCGGGTCCAGTTTCATCGCCTGCCGGATGGCATTGCGTGACCCTTGGACGTCACCCTCCTTTTGGAGTGCTAGCCCGAGATCATAAAAAGCCCTGGCGTCATCAGGTTTTGCGTCGATGGCCGCGCGGAACTGCCCAATTGCGTTCCGGGTTTCGCCGCGTTTCAGCAGGATTGCACCCAGATTGGTGTGGGCTTCGGCGAAATCCGGCTTAATGGACAGCGCCGCCTGGAAGGCTTTCTGCGCTACATCGAGGTCTCCTTTCGAGAGTGCGCCCAACCCAAGATTGTACTGGGTGTTGGCCTGTGCAAATGCTGCATCAGCCTGGTGAAGTTTCTCCACTTTATTGAATGCGGCCTGGGCTTCCTTGATTTTCCCCATGCGCCGAAGTGTCTGGCCGAGACCGTAGTAGGCCTGGGAGTAATCAGGCTTCAGGGAAATTGCGCGCTGCAGTTCAACAAGCGAAGCGGCAAGGTCACCGGTCCTCCCTAACGTGACGCCAAGCTGGTAATGCGCTTCCGGATCGTCAGGCGATATTCGAACTGCAGCCTCCAGTGCTGAAATGGCTTGACGGACTTCTCCGTTTTCCCGCAAAGCCACACCCAGATGCAGGTCTGCCGAGGATAACTTTGGATCCAGCTTTATAGCCTCCCTGTACTCTGAAATCGCCTCGTCGAGATTGCCTTGTTGCTGCAATCCACCGCCCAGCAGAAAGTGTGCCATGGAGTTCTCAGGCATAAGTCGGACGGCCTTCCGGTGAGACTCGATTGCCGCCGCAAGATCGCCATTTTCTCCCTGCAGAATACCCAGGCTGAGATAAGCATCTGCGCTTCCCAATGCCGCGGCTTTACGAAATTCGCTCTCCGCTCCCTGGGCGTCCCCTTTCTTCAGGAACGCCAGGCCGAGGTTTTCATGTGCCTGGGGAAAATCCGCACGCAGTCTGATTGCTGCCTGGAACTGCTGGATTGCTTCATCTAGTTTGCCCATGCTGGCGAGCAACTTCCCCAGGTTGTTTCGAGCATCAGGGTATTGAGGACTGGCAGAGATTGCAGCGTGATACTCCTCAAGCGCGCCATTGTTGTTGCCGGAGCGTTCCAGCAAAACTGCAATGTTATTCATTGCCTCCGCGTAATCAGGTTTTAGAGTGACGGCCTTCCTGAATTCCGCGAGCGCGGCCTTGTCATTCTTTTGCTGCAAGAGAACACGCGCGAGGTTATAGTGCGCCTCCGGGGAACTCGGCCGGGCCACTACAACGTTTCGAAACTCCTTTGCAGCCTGATCCAGGTCCCCTTGCTGTGCGAGCGCAATGGCAAGGTTCTGACGAGCATCCACCATTGCCGGATCAATTTTAAGCGCAAGGCGATATTCGCGCGTAGCCTGATCCAACTCTCCACGCTGAAAGTACCTGTTTCCCAGGTTAAAGTGTTGGACAGCTTCCATGCCAGACGCGGAAGCAAGCCTTCCCACAAATAGTACTGCAGATATCACTGCAACGAACACGACGATGCAGGCTCGGCGCAGCCGCCCAATACGACCGATAAAAACAGGCCCGTCTCTCGGATTACGTAGGTCAAACATTCTCTTTTGACGTTTAACTTACAGTGCCCGGCAATGATATTCAAGAAACTTTGGTTCATCGGTTCTTCGCACATCGGATTTTCCGGAAATGCGGCGTCGAAGAACCAAGGTCGTGTCGTTTCAGCGTATGTTTCGGCCTATGCGGTGTTCATGCATTCAATTCACAGAATTTACATTCCCTTTACAAGAAGAGTCTTGACTTCTACTATTGCAATAGTAGCATTACAGACGAGGCTAGGAGAATCGAATGACGGAACCGAAACTGACACAGCTTGAACTGCGAATCATGGAGGCGCTCTGGACGCGGGGCGATTGCTCCATACGCGAAATACAGGAGACTTTCCCCGCAAAGAAAAGGCCCGCGTATACAACAATTCAGACCACTGTTTATCGGCTTGAAGACAAAAAAGCCGTGCGCCGGGTAAAGAAGGTTGGCAATTTCCACATTTTTGAGCCCGCTATATCGCGCGATGCCGCGCAGCGCAGGCTTGTTGATGAATTGCTGGCTTTGTTTGGCGGGCGCACCCAGCCCGTGATGGCAAGGCTCGTTGAATCCGGCAAACTGACTCTGAAGGATGTGAAGGAAGCCGAAAAAGCGCTCCGAAAACTTGAGAGAAAGGACAAGGAGTAATGAACCTGCAATATTTGTCATCGGCCTGGGGAAGCCTTGCGCCCGCAGTGGCTGACCATTTATGGCAATCCACAGTGTTTGCAGTCCTCGCGGGATTGCTGACCTTGCTGCTGCGAAAAGAGCATGCTCGAGTACGCTATTGGCTGTGGATGGCCGCCTCGCTGAAGTTTCTCCTGCCTTTTGCTTTACTGATAGGGCTGGGCAGCTTATTTGCCTTGCCTGATTTTCACTCTCACCAGCAGTCCGCCACGTATGTTACACTCACGCAAGTTAGCCAGACATTTGTACGCCCGGCCGCAATATTAATCCCTGCAACAGCTCCAGTAACTGAGACCCCAGGCTTCAGCCAGGCGCTTCCGGGCTTGCTCGTAGTTATTTGGCTGGTGGGATTCCTGATTGTTCTTGTCACATGGTGCATTCGCTGGCGACGGATTTCGAAAGTTCTGCGCAGCGCGTGCCCGTTGGTTCAAGGGAAGCAGGTGGAAGCGCTTCGCCGTCTGGAACGCTTGGCCGGCGTTCGAAAGTCTACCCCCCTCCTGCTCTCCAGCGCATGTCTCGAGCCAGGAGTGTTCGGTTTTATTCGTCCGGTGCTGTTTCTCCCAGAAGGAATTTGCGAGCGGCTGAATGAGCGGCACCTGGAAACGGTTCTCGCACATGAGGTATGGCACGTCCGCCGCCGGGATAACCTTGCCGCAGCCCTCCACATGCTGATTCAGGCCCTTTTCTGGTTTCATCCTCTGGTCTGGTGGCTGGGTGGGCGCTTGGTAGAGGAACGCGAACGCGCGTGTGACGAGCAGGTGCTGCAAATGGGCAGTGCACCGCACATTTATGCTGAAAGCATATTGAAGACCTGCGAATTCTGCGTGGAATCACCACTTGCCTGCGCTTCCGGCATTTCCGGAGCCGACCTCAAGAAGCGAATCGTCCGCATCATGACGGGAGATACCCGACATAAGCTGAGCGGGCGCAAGAAGCTCTTACTTGGGGTCACCGGATTTCTTGTTCTTGCCGTGCCGCTGGGGATTGGTTTGGCGCATGGGAGGATGGCGCAGGAGGATGGTTCCCGGAGCGAGGCGTCATCGCCAGCGGGAAGCCAGCACGTTTCTGAGACGAAATTCGAGGTAGCGTCGATTAAACAGGACAAGTCCGACGCTCGCGGTGTGCAGTTCATGTTGCGGCCGGGGCGGTTCACAGCAACGAACATCCCCATAAGAATGGTCATTAAATTTGCGTACAACCTCCAATCGAATGACCAGCTCACCGGGGAGCCTGCCTGGGTAAACACCGAAAAATACGATATCGAAGGTAAGGAATTTGATTCATTCGCAGAAAGTATGAAGGGACGGCCTTTGGGAGAGGCTGCAGAAAATATTCGGAAGATGGTCCAGTCAATGCTTGCGGACAGGTTCAATCTGAAAATAAGCCGCACGAAGAAGGAACTTCCTATGTATGCACTGGTTGTGGCAAATCATGGGCCAAAGCTCACGGAGTCAAAACTACCTCCGCCTTCTCCCATGGGAGGAAGTCCTGCCGCACGCCGCGGACCCGGAGGAGGGGAAGGATTCCGAATGATGGGACTCGGCCACCTTGAAGGCCGTGCGGTGACTATTCGTTTCCTTGCTGACGTCCTGACGCAACAACTGGGGCAGCTGGTTGTGGATGATACTGGGCTCAAAGGCCAATATGCTTTCACTCTCAATTGGACCCCGGACCAGGAGGAGAGGGCCATTTTTATGGAGGTTGGAAGAGGCAATCCAGGTATGGACAGGCCCGGTCCTGTTAAACCCTCCGGTCCGTCGATCTTTACGGCAGTCCAAGAACAGCTCGGGCTGAAGCTCAAAGCCGAAAAGAAACCGGTGGAAGTCCTTGTCATTGATCACATCGACAGGCCCTCACCGAACTAAACCCGTGCGAAAGATGAGTGGGGCGGAAGAAAGCTGCATGAGAGTGTAACAACTGGAAGTGGAGGCAAACAATGGGCATCAGGCATAGAAAAGTCCGGGCATATCAAATCATCGGCCTCGCCATGGTATCCATGCTTGCAATCGCGAGTGCAAGGTCGGCGGTATCACAAACTGAGCCGACGGCCGCCTCAACTGCGAAATTTGAAGTGGCTTCCATCAAGCAGAGTAAGTCGTTCGACATGCGCCATATGATGATCAGCATCATGAACAGGCCTGACGACGGAAGGTTTTACGCGACGAATTTGACCGCGAAGATGATCTTGCGATTGGCTTACGACGTTCAGGAATCGCAGATTGTCGGCGGGCCGGACTGGATCAGTTCAGAACGGTTCAACATTCAGGCCAAGGCTGACAGTGCCACTGATGCGGAGTTGAAGAAACTCAATCCGCTTGAAGCAAAGCTGGTAAAGGAACACATGCTGCAGGATCTTCTTGCCGATCGCTTCAAACTGAAGCTCAGTCATGAGACTAAACGATTGCCGGTTTACGCGCTGGAGGTGGCGAAAAGCGGCCCAAAACTCGAAGAAGCGAAAGACGTGTCTGCGGGCCCGGCCGTTGGCGAAGGTTTGGGTGGTCCCGGACCCAAAAGAGGGGTACGCATGATGAGCAACAACGGTGAACAGAGTCTGGATTTTGAGGACTCGACCATGGCAATGTTTGTAAGGATACTTTCGCAGTCTCTCGGCCGTACGGTTGTGGATAAGACCGGGCTCACGGGACACTACAACTTCAAGTTGCACTGGGCTTCCGATATGGGCCGCATGATGATGGGCGGGCCCGGTCCCGGCGGTCCGGGACCGATACCCGGCGGGAATGCCGGGGCTTCGACCGGCACTGCGCTACCGCCCGCACCTTCCGGCCCTTCGATTTTCACAGCAATTCAGGAGCAGCTTGGGTTGAAACTGAAACCGGAAAAAGGTCCGGTGCCGGTTCTTGTGATTAATCAGATTGAACCGCCTTCTGCAGACTAAGTCTGATACGAATTCCAGGGTCTATAATCGTCCTATACGCCGCGCAACCACACTCACTAGCGATCTGCCGACGCGGTTCAGACGGAGACCATAACCTGCTATGGCGCTCTTGACTGAATCCGACAAGACGAAATTGAAAGGTGCTTCTTCAATGGGGTTGCGAAATTCTAATTTCACTACCTTGGCAAAAGCATCTCTGCGCGTTGCTGCAGGATTTTCCACAGCCCTGCTATTTACTTTCGGATTTGGGAGCAGCTTGCTGGTTCGAGGGCAATCGAAAAAGGCGAGTGACGATGCCCTGCCGTCCTTTGAAGTGGTTTCGATCAGGCCGAGCCATTCGGGCGATGAGAACGTTTCGACTTCACACGCAAGCAGGTTTGCGGTGACGGCCGTGACGGCGAGATACCTGATTGAATACGCCTACAACGACTTTAAGGCTGGCGCAATCTTGAGGGATGACCAGCTTGTGGGAGGCCCTGCCTGGATCAACTCTGACAAATGGGCCATCAACGCCAAAGTGGATGACCGAGTCGCTGAAAAACTACGAAAACTGCCCAGGGAAGAGGAAGGAAAAGAGAAAGCCCTAATGGTTCGGTCGATGCTGGCGGACCGATTCAAATTGAGAATACATCACGAGACCAGAATCCGTGCCGTCTACGCGCTTGTCGTTTCAAAAGGCGGACCAAAGTTCCTGAATACGAGGTTCACAGGCGCAGACGTTAAAGCCGGGAAACTGAAGGGACCAGGCGGCAAGCCGTTACCGCCGGTTACTCCTGGGCTGCGCCGCTTCTGGCTCCATGGCCCCGTCTCCCATCTTGCCGAGCTTCTCTCGCGCATTCCAGGCATCGGCAGGCTGGTGCTGGACCAGACCGGAATCCAGGGGAACTATGACTTTGTATTCCAGTGGAAACCTGAATCAGAGCACACGTCCATACTTGCACGGCCGGGAGCTGCGGGCCCGAACTCCGGCGCTGAGATGACAAATAATGTTGCCGGCCCTTCAATCTTTACTGCGTTGCGGGAACAGCTTGGGTTGAAGCTGAAGCCGGAAAAGGTTCCGGTGGACATTATCGTGATCGACCACATCAAACCGCCGACTCCGAATTAGCTTGCGCCGGGGTCGACCTGGAGGCACAGTCGTGATCGCAACCTTGCTAACTCTTTTCTTGCTGGTTGCGGGAGGTTTGATTCCCCCCGCAACCGGGATGGCCCAAACCTCGCCGGACCTGAAGTCCGCGTGTGCCGAATTGCCGAAGAATTTCTGCGCAAACCTCCCAAGTGAATTCGAAGTTGCTTCCATCAAGCCAGCGAAGCCTGGCCAGCGAGGAAACAGCTACAACACGGGGCCACGCGGATTGTCGGCCACTAATGTTCCTGTAGAG
>JBJKQZ010000253.1:0-2856 GCA_046704865.1 Terriglobia bacterium | reverse complement strand
TCTGTCGACCGGCGCAGTGCGTTCAGTGCCGCAGGGTCATGGCTGTATTCCCAGTACAACGCGATCTGCGTCATTGTGACGTAATCATATCCGGTAGTGGGACCCATGCGGCTGTACTCGCCCCAGTAACAGTAACCGTCGGGCGTCTGTTCCACGGCCGAAAAGCGATGGAGGATCTGGTTGCCAAGTTTCACCCAGCTCTGGTTTCCAAACACACGGCCCGAAAGCATCAGCAGGGTGGCCCACTGCGCGTAGTGGTTGGGCGAAGTCCCGATGTAGGGCGTGTTGTACCAGGGAAAGTCCTGCCTTTCCCTGGCCGGCTGGTAAAAAGGAACCGCATTTGCGAGGATGGCCCGCTTCCATCGCGATGCGCGCTCCCGCCCCAGTTGCGGCAGAAGCAGGCGATAAGCTTCCAGCCACATGTAGGTGTCCCAGTCGCTGTCGAGGCGCGGCGTGAAAATTCCCTTTTCATTCTGGGCGGCAAAGTAGTCGCCCAGTCTGATGGCCTCGGCCAGCATTTTGGGATTGTGATAGTCATGATTGGCGGGGTCGCGCCGGGTGTAAAGCACCGCCGGGGCCAGAATTGCGTACGGTAAATGCTTCCAGCCGGGCTCGTTCTCAAGCGCAGGCAAGTCTGCGCCTGGCTGCCGGCTCATGTGGTCTTCCACCTGCCGGATACCCGACGCCATCAAAACATAGTACTGGTCGGGCAAACGGACCTTCACCGGGGCGGCAACCAGTCCCTGGAACGGCAGCATGCAAAGCGCCAGTACAAAGGCAATCCATGCACCTGCACGTAAATCGAGGACTCCCAATGCAGAGCAGACATCGATGACCCGAGACATACGCCCAGTCAGCATCTTCATCCGATATTCACTCACCTTCTCATCCGCTGTTGTGAACACTCGGGCATCACGCCTGGGCCTCAACACGAGTGTCGTGTGGGTACAATGACTACTCCGGATGGCGTCCGGCAGGGACCTCCGCAGGATTCTGAATCAGGAACGGACGCACAAGAAAGTCATAAACAAGTCCGCCGGCAATTCCTCCAACGATAGGCGCCAGGATGTATATCCACCACTCATTTCCCCTCGGACCCGGAAAGGCGATTGAGCCATAACCCACAAGGTATCCGAAAAGCCTTGGCCCAAAGTCTCTTGCGGGGTTTACGGCGTCCATGGTGAGCGGCGCGCCGATCCCTACGATGGCCGCAACTGTGAGGCCGATAAACAGGGCGGCCGTATTGCTTCCAGGGGCCAGCGTGTTGTGCGAATCGATGAGGGCCAGAATGGCAAGCAGCAGGAACATGGTCAGGACCGCCTCCACCAGGAAGGCCGTGCCGCCCGTCACCTTTGCAAAATCCTGCGGCGTGACACCAACAATGCCAGGATTCGGATAGAAGCAGCTGAAAACCATCATCAACTTCTGGCTTCCCGGCTGACCGATGGTAATCCCCAGCTTGTTAGCCGTAGGCGCCCAGAAGCCGTGCCAGCAAAAGAACAGCGTGAATGCTGCGGTGAACGCTCCTAGAACCTGGGAGAACACATAGGGCACAATCTTCCGGCCCGGGAACTTGCGGAATACCGCAAAGCAGGCGGTGACTGCCGGGTTTAGATGAGCCCCGGAAACACCGCCGGCTATGTACACTGCCAGCAGGACGGCGAAGCCCCACATCAAAGCAACACCGGTTAAATCGTACGCATTCGTAAAGACAGCCACGGCGACGGCTCCGTCTCCGACCAGAATCAGGACAAAGGTGCCGACGAATTCTGCCAGGCATTCACCCAGCAGCGAACCTTGTAATTTCCTCATATTCGCTCCGCAATTCAGGCTTTGGGAAATCTTATGAGCCGAAGCACCCAGCAGACGCCCCGGGAATCAGCCAGGCCGCGCCGGGCCCGGCCGCGTGACCAGCAATCTGAGACCCGTTGGATTTTGCCACGGATGCCTCCTGAATCCAAGAGGAAGAAGAACCATCTGTTGTAACAGCTCTGCCATCTTTGGACACGAGAGTTTAAATAGCGCAAACCTGGCCGTTATGGTTCGTTACAGGCATTAAGGCTTTTCAGCCCGCAATTGAGGCAACGGCCTACTTGAAACTGATGGATTTAAATACTTCTGCGTTGGCAGGCTTCAGAGGGACGGTGGACGGCACGACCCGGACGGAAACTTCAAACGGGACACTTGTGGGAGGCAGGCAGGCATGATCATTGCAGGCCTGGTACATGAATTTCCCGCGCAAAGTGTAGGAGCCCGGCTTCGCTGTACGATCGACCTTCAGCATCGACCCCAGCCGGATTTCACCCTGGTAAACTGAAATGGGTGTGTCCACAAATTCAAACTTCCGCGGTGTTCCGCGTGGATACACCACGCCTTCCACTTTCATGGCGGGGGAATCTTCAAACTTGACCTCTGTCGGAATCAGATAATCGAGCGAAGGCTTGTGGTCATTAATGTGGTAACCCGGCTCGATCCGGGCCAGCACCGCGATTTTTGCCATCTGGCCTGGATGGACAGCATCCGTGGCGAGAACCGTCCGGGCGGATACAACCTTCGGCGGGCCGGCGGCACGGACGGCGCCGGCAGCCAGAAGAACCAACATTGATGCCGCCAGCAGCCGAATTGCAAAAGGCGCGACGCGCTTGCTCCAACCAGGGTTTTTCAACAGATCATCCATGCGGTTCTCAGGTTGAAATTCAGCCCCAGTGCAAATCACCCCTGGTGGGATTTCAGGAATTTTGCATAAGCTTCTTTTGCCTGCTTCAAACTGATCTGGCAGGAGGAATCAACTTGCCGGCATTTCAGCACTGTAAAACCACAGCCACAGGAGCATTTTTCCTGTGACAGTATGTTTTC
>JBJKQZ010000252.1:0-5810 GCA_046704865.1 Terriglobia bacterium | reverse complement strand
TTATCGCTCTCAAAAGCCACCACGAACTCCTGGTCATCGAGACCGAAAGAATAGGTGGTATTCAGGCGCACAGTCGGAAAACGGTGGCCGATTTCAATGTGCTCGTTCATCATGCCCTGGCGCGCGTGTTGCGTAAGCCGATACCATGCTCGCGTTTTGACGAAGGGATAGACAAAGAGGTACCGGAATTTCCCGGGCGTCAGCCGAAGGCGCGTGCCTTCCTGGTCGTCATGAACATGTTCGCGGACATAGGTTGATCGCTTCGTCATCGCGAGATAGGAATAAGGAGTGGTCAAATACTGGCCCAGCCCCGTGGCCAGCAACCGCGCCGTCATGTCCTGGAAGTCCATCAGGTTGTAACTGATTCGCCACAACATAAAGTCACAATCGCCGCGAATTCCCACCAGCGAATAAGGGATGACCAGCATGTCCGGCTCGTAGCTCTTGACCACATCGATAAACTGGCACTTGCCACGCTTTCGCTCTTCTTCTGGAAGTCGCCGCCAGGCGGGATCGACCTTGTAATAGGCAAAGTTCACGTATTGGCGACGATTTTCTTCGTGTTTGGTTTCTGCAGTTTTTGCATCAGCCAAGGTGTAAAGTCCTCCTCAAAATTTCCATTGCCGAATACCTGGAAAAACAGGGCGCTAGTTGCAAATAAAGGCCCCAAACCTCGTAATCAGGGGAACCTTTCAATATAGCATGGATCACGAAGGACCAAGTATCTGGCGGGGATGGCTGTCCATGCCGTGGAGGATGCAGGCAGGGTAATTGCTGGCTTCACCTTGGGTGAACAGAAATCAGCAAAAACAGGGAACGGACGGTGTGGCCTTTCCTTGCTTCGCCATCACCGTCCGTCCGCTGTGGGGGGGGAGCCCGACGCTTTGATAACCACAAATCGTCTTACGGGTTCATGTTCGCGCTTGCCTGGCCGCCTGAGGTTCCTTGTTGTGCGGACTCAGGCATCTGTGGAACCATGACGGTAAGATCAACCCGCCTGTTCATTTCGCGTCCTTTGCGGGTTGTGTTGGGGGCGGCGGGGTCTGATTCGCCATACCCCATGCTGTAGATCTTGACCAGCGGAATCTTCCCGTTGGTCGTCAGGTAACGGATCACAGCATTAGCACGCTTTTGGCTAAGCTGCAGGTTGTATTCCTTTGAACCTGTCTTGTCCGTGTATCCCTGGATCTGAATGACGTAATGTTTGAGCGAACCGACGCTTTGTGCAAGCTGATCCAGTTTTTGCTTGTCAGCATCGGTCAGCGTGGACTTATCGAGTTTAAACAGAATCGTGGCACGCTGGTTCGCCTGATAGTTATCTATGTTGTTAACCATTTCCTGCGCTGTGTTGGCTTCCGTCACGCCCTTATCCGCCACCTGGCGGGCTTCCTGTGCGTGCTGATCGGCCTGCCCAGCCGCCTGACCGGCCTTGTCAGCGCTGTTTTGAGCCGCAGAGATGCCGGCCTCGGTCTTTTCGTCGAGGCTTCGAATATCCTGGGCATTCTGTGAAGTCTTTTGGTCGACTTTCTGGTCCACCTTGGTGATCCGTGAATCGAGTGGCGTCGTCGTGTTTCGGACGTATTTCCTTGTAGCGATGCAACCCGTGCAAAGCAAAAGCAATGGGCCAAGTCCCACGGCAATAACGCTTGCAGTTTTTTTAGCAGTCATATGTTTTTTCTCCCCGCAGAGCTTGTTAGTTACACCGCCATCTATTGCATTCTGACTTCCAAATCGAATGCCATAATAAGTTATTTAGAATGAGTCAATTGGCGTTGTAGCAGTAGCCCTAAATGCTGTAACAAGTAATGGGCCCTGTAAAATTTATCTGGTTGCGAGGCGGATCAACAAGCTGCCGGCCCCGGGTTTGGAGCAACTGAAGGTCCTTATTAGCCTTGGATTTTTACCCCTGCCCTGGCCCTGCGTTGAATGGGGCTTGCCTTGAACGTCAATTCCTGCAATCCAGAGAGGCCAGGAAGTCGAGTAAATTTCGAAAAGCCGCACCGCGGTGTGACACCTCAAATTTATCCTCCAGACTTAACTCTGCGAATGTCCGGTTGAGGGGAGGATAATGAAAGTATGGGTCGTAGCCGAACCCTCCCGTGCCTTTTGGGTAATCCTGGATCAGTCCTTCAGCATAGCCCTCAACAACCGTCAGGATTTTCCCCTGCTGGGCGAGCGCAATAACGCAGGCGTAGTGGGCTGTGCGCTTTGAAAGTGGAACTCCAGCGAGATCGGCGAGCAGCTTCTGATTATTGGCATCATCATCTGCCTGAGGTCCTGCATACCGCGCGGAGAAGACGCCAGGGCCGGATTTGAGCGCATCCACGCACAGGCCGGAGTCATCTGCAAAAACCATACCGTCCGTGATCTGGCTGTAATAGATGGCTTTTTTGCAGGCGTTCTCTTCGAAAGTGTTTCCGTCTTCAATGCAGGCAGGCAGGTTTTCGATGCCGGGAAGCAGTTCCACATTAATTCCACGGAGTTCGGCGGCATGCCTGAATTCACGCAATTTTCCCGGATTGGTTGATGCCAGGTATACCGTGAGCATCACTGAACTGAAATGCGACAAGGCCTTGATTGGTCCCTCCTCAAGGGCCAGAGTTTACTCATTTTCCCCCGGCCGCCCACATTGATTCCAAACCAAAAAGATCTTCAGGCATGGACAGAGGGCAGTTCAACCTTTGTGGTGGACTTCTGGATCGCAACCAGCTTTTGAATAGCCGGCCGCGTCAGTTCAATCAATCCGGCGAGTTCATCACTGGTGAAGGGGAGGCCTTCGGCTGTTGCCTGAACTTCCACAAAGCGTCCCGATCCGGTCATTACAACATTCATATCGACTTCGGCGCTGGAGTCCTCGGAGTAATCGAGGTCAAGAAGGGTTTCCTTGCCGATGATTCCCACGCTGATGGCGGCCACATAATCGTACAAAGGGATCTCATTAATGACTTTCTGTTCTTTAAGTTTTTTCAGCGCAAGCGCAAGGGCAACCATGGCGCCGGTAATGGATGCCGTACGCGTCCCGCCATCGGCGCGAATCACGTCACAGTCAATCCAAACGGTCCGCTCGCCCAATTTCTCAAGGTTCATGATGGCGCGCAAGGACCGCCCAATCAGCCGTTGGATTTCCATGGTCCGGCCGCTGGGCCGGCCGCGGGTGACTTCGCGGGGTGTTCGAGATTCCGTAGCTCGCGGGATCATTGCATATTCGCTCGAGACCCAGCCCTTTCCAGTACCTTTCAGAAAAGTGGGAACGCCTGATTCCACAGAAGCCGTGCAGATCACCTGCGTTTCTCCCAGGCGGATCAATGCCGATCCTTCGGCGCTGGAGATGAAATCGGGAATGATTTCAACGGGGCGGATATCAGACGCTTTTCGATGGCCAGCGCGGACAAGTTTTCCGCTGGAATAAAGCAGGCCGGACAGCGTCTTGGGTGTTGAAGACATATGTTCTCCTGTTCAGTGTGTTTGAGCAATCAATGACGGCTCAGGTGCGAAGCTCCCTGTCAGGTCGATATGGCCGTCCAGAGTCTGGACTTCCTGGCCCTGAACCAGGAATTTGACCTCCTTGACCTGCGCAATATTCGCGCAAAGCGAATCGACAATCGAGTAGATGGCCAGGCTCTCACTTTCAATTCCCGGCTGGAAGTCTGCCAGTGCTTCCTGGGAAAAATCAACGATGGCGGTTCCGTCCGGCGCCAGAAAAACGGCCCGGATGGTTGTGGATGGCGAAAGCGCGCTGCCGTGTCCCTGGTGCGAGCCCTCGATGAGCGCCAGCAGAACCTGCCGGATGGCCTTAATGTTGTCCGAAGAGAGCTTCAGTGATCGGGTTTCGGAAACCAGGTTCCCATCCGCGTAGGAAGGGAAGTAGAGCGTAATAATCTGTGTCTGGCCCGCTGACTGTTGCAATGCAGCTTCATTCAGCTGAGTTCGGGCCGTCTGGTCAGATCGCAATGTGCTTGCGGCGGTGGGACCGATGTGGCGCCTCAACACCATCAGATAGTAGATTCCCCCTGCCAGAACCACTGCGACGGCTAGCGACAAAATCAGAGCGCGGCGAGGCATGATCTAGTGTTGTCCCCCCTGTAAGTTTGAAACAGCCGCAACAACCGCCGCCCCGATTTCCTGCTGGAAGGAAGGATTGGTCAATGCGGCGGAATTGCTGGTGGGAGTAAGGCTTCCAACTTCAATTGCCACGGCAGGAGCGGCGATGCTTTGCAGTACCTTCAGCGGGACTTCCATCGGCGGCGTTGTGGCAACCCGTGTTGTCTTTTCCAGGTCCTGCTGGAGAGCTAGCGCAAGGTTGTTGCTTTGATTCATGTATCGGAGCTGCACCTTGTTCCAACTGACGAACAGGGACTGCGGGTCTGCTCCAGGCGCCATGGCCAGGGGTGATGACGGACGGTAACTGTAGACCACCACACGCGGAGTCGAAGGTCCCAGATCACCTGCATGGAAAGAAATGAAAGCGATAGGATGAGCGAAATTGGCTTCAGCGGCCCTCTGATCAAAGCCTACGTTGACGTCGCCGGTCCGCGTGAGGACCACCCTGTACTTGCCGGTGGCATTCAGCGCTTTCTGAGCCTGAGCGACCAGTTGCGCGGTAAGGTTCTTTTCAAGCAGGCCATCCTTGCCCTGTGCGCCAAGATCCGTCCCACCGTGCCCAGCATCCAGCACCACCGCTGGCAGCGAAATGTTTGGAACCGGCAAAGGCGCCGGAGCCTGCTGGCCACCGGAGGCGGGAGGCGCAGTCTGGGCAGTCTGGGGCGAAGGCGGCGCTGACGGTTCGGGCTGGGCTTGAGCCTGGCTTGCTGCTGCGGCCCCGGGGTTCACGATGCTGGCGACAAGGACCTTTCCACCTTCTCCCAGTTTTGGATAGAAATCAAAACCAGGCGACGAGGGCGTAATGATCAGCTTGGGCTGCCCGTCGTGATCATCAAACCTGACTTGCGAGACGTAAGGGTTGCGGAATTCGAAATTGGACTCGACGGGCTGGACAGGATGGTTCCCGAGGTACAGAATCCATTTGCCGTTTTGGGCCGCCGTGCGCAGGTTGACCTGCTCGGCAAATTGAATGGTGAGCTGAGCGCCCTCCTGAAGCGGAGTCAGGTGGAGCGTGAAGGAATTCGGCTTGATTCCTCCTATAAATATCCTGTTCTCGCCGCGCTGGAACTCCACTGTTTGATTGATCAGTGAGGGAAGGATGTTGGTGACAAAATCCACGGGCACCATCCATTCTCCGCCTATCAAGCGCGCAGGATGTTCCATTCTGAGCCGTCCATTGTTCAGCCTGACTACCGGGTTGTTCTCCCGAAACCGGATTTGGGTGTTGTTAAACCACAACTCCAGGGACTTCCGCTTGCTTTTCATGTTGGCGGCCTGGCCAAACAGATTCAGAATCTGGAGGACCGGCAAATACTGTGCCCCGCCAACGGACCGGGTATTCAGGATGGAGTGCTTTTGCGGGAAATAAAACACAAAACTGTCACTCTGGGCAAGCCGGGGGGTGATCAGCAGGATTATTCCGATGGCGGCGCCCAGAGGAAGCCAGCGGGAGGAGCGGAACTTACGAATGTTGTTTGTAGCCAAAAAATTCACGCGCCCTGGGGTTCCGGCGGCAGGGAAAACCTTGAGAGCCATCCGTGCCAACCTCTTATTGTAGTCGAACCTTTCCCGCGCTTGCAATTGCGCAGGTCGATTGCCTGCGGCGGGTCTGCTCCATATTCCGGCCGCGAAATCCGACGCATGGCTTATGCTGCGTCAATTGATTTCCACTCCAAACCGCCCTTGACCTCAGCGAACCCGCCCCAGTG
>JBJKQZ010000251.1:0-3717 GCA_046704865.1 Terriglobia bacterium | reverse complement strand
TTAAGATTATGCCCGCGCTGCTATCAGCGCTCGCACGGAGATCCTTTGCGATCAAAAGACTTTCGCGAAGCGGTTGGTGATGATCTTTCCCTCCCCGGATTTCAAATGCCGCGGATTCAGGCGGATTGCACCACTCCTGAATTACTTGACCACTGCCGCGATGCCATTGATTTCCAGCAAAGACCGGCCTGGAATCCCCGCCACTGCAACGGTGCATCGCGCAGGTCCACCATTCGGGAAGTAGGAGTAATAAACTTTGTTCATCCCTTCATAATGTTCCAGCGTGGCCAGGTAAACGTTCAATTGCAGGATGCTATCCATGTTTCCGCCGCCTTCTTCCACGATGCGCTTGATATTCTCCATGACCTTCCGGGTATGGTCCTCGATCGTAGCTCCCTCGACAGCCCCGCTGTCATTGGCGCCCTGGCCAGAGATGTAAATCAACCCGTCGTGGACCTTTGGACCGTGATGTTTGGGCTTGGCTTGCGGAGCAGCGGAATTTGCCAGCAATTTTGGGGCGGTCCAAACAGCCCCCGCAGCAGCAGCCAGGCTGGCCAGGAACGCGCGTCGCTTTTCATTCTGTTTCGAGTTCATCATATCCTCCTGTGTGTTTTTCAATTTCCTGCCTACTGCCGGACAACGGCTGCGATGCAGCTTATTTCAACCAGGGATTTTCCAGGTATTCCAGCCACGGAAACCGTACAACGGGCCGGCCCGCGGTTGGGGAAGTAGGGACGGTACGCTCGGTTCATAGCCTCATAAAACTCCAGGGTCGCCAGATAGACCGTGAGTGTAAGAACGTGGTCCATGTCTCCGCCAGCAACTTCCACCAATTTTTTTACATTGTCCATCGCCCTCTGGACGTGAACGGTAATGTCCAGAGTGGCCTCAGCCTGATTTTCATTGGCACCCTGCCCCGCCACGTAAATCAGTCCGTTGTGAACGACAACAGGAGAGATTCCCCCGGTGGCGGGCTGGCCGTCATAGCCCAGCTTTCGAATTCCTTCCTGGCCCGGTGCCGCAGAAGGTAGTCCCGCCCGGCCAAGTCCTGCCGCAGCCACTGTGCGACCGGACCGCACCCGCGACGCGAATTCCTTTTGAATCCCCAATGCGTTCATCATGACCACCCTCCTGTTAGATTCTGTCTTAATTCAAAGGCAAATGCGGTTGAGATATGGCAAAGTCTATAGCTATCAGGTATCAGACACCAGAACAGTTACGCTCAGGGAACCCGTTTCCCCGGGCAGAAACCAGTAACTCTCCGAGGAACCAGATAATGAATGATGTGGAAAATCCTCAGGGTGGCGCCAACTCCGGATTCAGGTCCTTTGCCCTTTTAAACTCCGCTGTGGCAGCTTGCCCTTCTCCTTCTTTCTTCAAAGCCAGTGCCAGATTATAGTGCACTTCCGCTGAATCAGGATTAATCTTCAAGACCTTTCGGAAGGATTCACTCGCCGCCTTAAAATCTCCCTGTTCAAGCAGCGCGAGACCCAAATCGTTCTGCACATCCGGATTGCCAGGATATGACTTTGTTAATGCCCTGAACTGACGGACTGCTTCCTCTAACTTCCGCATCTGCATCAGTGTCAGCCCCAGATTAACGCCCGCATCCAGGTAATCGGGTTTTAAAGCAAGCGCCGATCGGAACTCCTCGATAGCGCTATTGGGATTCCCCGTCCGGGCTTCGGCGAGTCCACGGTTGTAGTGCGCCTCCGCAAGGTCCGGCGCGACGGCCACAGCCTTGTCAAACTCTTTGAGGGCGCCGTCACGGTCGCCAAGTTCCCAGAGAACCCGGCCAAGTCCGATCAGTGCCTCGGGATAATCAGGTTTAAGCTCCACCGCCTTGTCAAGGTTGGTATGGGCTTCCGCCAGATTGCGCTTCTGTTCAAAGGCAAGTCCCTTTAGATAATAGGCAGCTGGATTGTCCTTCCAATAAGTCAGTGCTGATGCCAGGTCGTCCAGCGCCTTGTCCGGTTCGCCTTGCTTCAGATGATCTGCGGCAGACAATGTCAGGCTCTTGGCCCGCGCAACGTTTGCGCGGAATTGGCTGAGGCCGGCAATTTCCTGCATATCTTTCTCCGCCTGCGCCTTTTCACCGCGAGTGCGCATAATCATAGCCCGGTTGTAACGTGCCTGCTCGAAATCCGGTTTCAATTGGATTGCTGTATCAAATTCCTTCAGGGCTTCATCCAGATTGCCCGTCGAGCGCAAAGCAAGGCCGAGGTTGTAGTGCGCTTCAGCATCCCTGGGCAAAAGGCGTACGCCCGTCTTGAACTCAGCAAGCGCCTCCTGTCGATTCCCTAACCTGCGCAATGCCACACCAAGCCGCTCGTGCGCAGGGCCAAACTCAGTCTGTATCTGGATTGCCGTGCGATATTCAGCCATCGCATCCTGGGGTTTGCCCTGCTGCTCGTAAGTCAGGCCCAGATCGTAGTGGGCAAGAGGATCTTGCGGTGATAGCGTGACAGCACGCTGAAGTTCACTCACTGCGCCATCCAGGTCATGGCCTCTCGCCAGGGCCAATCCCAAGGCCAGATGCATTGGCGCAGAATCAGGCCGGAGGCGAACGGCCTTCCTGAAGGCACTGATAGCCTGGTCCATCTGGCCGACCTTTTCCAGCGTTACGGCCAGATTAAACTGGGAATCTGGAAATTCCGGCCAAAGCTCGCTCGCTCGGCGAAACTTCTGTATGGCTGAAGTGTAATCACCGTTCTTAGCGAAGCCGATTCCCTCTTTGTTCAACCGGACAGCCAATTGCTGGTTTGCAATGGAATTGGAGGGCGTCTGTGCCAGGCAAGGCTTACTGGCCAAGATAAGGCTCGTCCCCAGGAGAAGAAATGCAACACATATGCAAGGCTTCGGGCTGTTCCCAGAACTGCCCAGTTTACCCGGCATCACACTTCCTTCACCATGCGGCAGGCCCCGAATCATATTTCCCAAGGGATTGAACCGGACCACAAAGTTGCTGTCAGGTGAAAACAAATCTGCGGTCCGGACTGAAAGAGGTCATCCACCTAATGAGAAGCTCAACTTCAGCGCCATCTGAATAATGCGCGGATCACGTGCACTTCTGACCTGGCCAAAAGAACTTGACGTAAAGCTACCCGAGGGATTGTTAAACTGAGCATGGTTGAATGCATTAAAGAACTCAGCGCGGTATTCAAGTCCCTTTGTTTCGGAGAACTTGAACTCCTTGTGCAGCGCCATGTCAAAGTTGACGATCCCGGGGCCATGGAAGAACGCGCGTCCCGCGTTTCCGGGGACACCGTAGATCTTATTGTTGGGATCTCTTCCCCATTCGGCCCAGAAAGTTGCCGGTGAAAAGTATTGGTGGTCGTTACTGCTTCGAGGATCAAACTTCTTGATGGCCCCCCCAGTCCAGTTCGGCCTGTCTACTCCCGAGCATCCGCAGAGCGAGTAGTCACCACCGCTGCTCATTCCGATCGGGAAGCCGGTCGTAAGCCGGGTAATGCCCGAAAAGTCCCATCCTCCGAGCACTTGTTTCCCGATACCCTGAGAAGGTCCTGGCAGAGCCCACACGTAGCTGAAAACGAAGTTGTGGGCCATGTCATATGTGGAAAGGCCCCGGCTCATTCTTGCATTAAACGGATTGATGTTCTGTGAAAAAGCCGAGGAATCATCGATTGATTTCGACCAGGTGTAAGCGCCAAGGAACTGGACGGCTCCGACCCTTTTCTCCATCGTAACCTGCAGCGA
>JBJKQZ010000250.1:0-6812 GCA_046704865.1 Terriglobia bacterium | reverse complement strand
AACATCAGATTGCGGCCGGTGGCGTTGCGCACCAGCTTGAGGGAATCCTCAATGGCCTGTGATCCACCCACGTTGAAGTGAACACGCCCCTTCACGCCAAAGCGTTTTTCGCAGTACTGTGCAATGCGGGCCGCCAGCTCAACTTTCTCAGGGTGCAGATACTGGCAGGCCAGTTGCGGGAGCCGGTCAACCTGCCGCTTGAGCGCTTCATTCAGGCGCGGGTTTTTGTAACCGAAGTTGGCAGCGGAATACCACATCTGGAGATCGAGGTACGGCGTGCCCTGCTCATCGTAAAGGTAGCTGCCTTCGCAGTTGGAAAAAATCTTGGGCGGCTCAAGATAATGGACCGTGTCACCAAACGAGCAATACTGCCGCTCGAGGTCCATTAATTCCGCAGCCTTCGTTGTGGTATCCGGCATTGACATGAACTTTCTTCCCTTCGCCCTGAGAGGGTCGTGCGATTACTGTTACCTCGCGGCGCCGACCTCGGCTTCGCACTCAAGAGACCCGCTTTCCAGCAATTCGGCCACTTCCTTCTGCACGTCGCCAAAGTCCTCAAACGGCCGGCAGGCGATGCCGCGCTTGCGGCAATAGGCCAGCAGTTCGTGCTTGGCAAAAACCACGTCGGCAACTTCCACGGCAAAGCGGTCTGAGAGCCCATCGCCGACAAAAATCACCGGCTGCTGCTTCTTTCGGACCCGGCGAATGATCGCCGGCTTGCAGGTGGCGCAGCCGTGCTCGCAGCCGTGATTCCCGTGGGGAAAAGTGGCCCGCATCCCGCCGTCTTTCAGTTCCAGGCCGGTTGAGAACAGGTGCCGTCCGTTCCGCAATTCACCGTTTGCGCCAACGCGTTTCAGTACCCGCCGGATGACGTAATCAAAACTGTCACTGACAATATAAAACGGCAGTTGCCGGGCCTTCAGAAAGCGGTAAAACGCCTGGAAATCAGGATCGAGAGGGATGGCGTCAATCAGGGCGTTCAACTGCCTGGGCGTGGCCCGCACCAGCGCAGCCTGCCTCGCAAAGCATTCCTTTGAACCGATCTTGCCCTGGAGCCACTGCTCCTCCACTTCATGCCAGGAAGGGTCCGCAAACTGCGACAGGATTTCATCCGTCACATCCAGGCGCGTAATGGTTCCATCAAAGTCGGAAAAGACAACTGGCTTCCGGCTTGTTTTTTCGCTGCGGCCGCTTCCCGCCAACTTTGCCCTCAAGTTCTTTATCCTTTCCATCGATAGAGTAAGCGAAGGGTCGGATGTTTAGGTAGTGAGAAAATCACCCCCTCCTGTAAGCCCTACGCGCTACCTACCCCTCTTACCCGCTCTACTCCCCACGCTCGTCCACCAGGCGTTTTCGCTTCCGCCCATGGACGAGCGTGCCTGGGGAGCAAAATCTGAAGGCCAGCCTGTACATCCCGCAAACCTGATTAGCCCAAACGTCGGGATATCGTGTTTCAAGGCTTTTCCGAACCGCATCCTCAACGGCCGAAGAGGAAACTCCATTGGTCAGTTCCAGCCGGAATTCAAGAATGTCGTGCAGCCCTTCCTGCCGCACCGCCACCTGCCAGTTGCTGGAGAACCCCGGAATGTCGCTCAAGACCTTCTCAAAAATCTCCGGATACATGTTGCCCGCGCCCATCACCACCATCTCGTCGCGACGGCCGCGAATGCGGGCCAGGCGGCGCACAGTCGTCCCACAGGGGCAGGCGCCGTCAAGAAAGCGGGTGATATCGCGCACCCGGTAGCGGATCAGCGGCGTGGTCCGGCGCGCCAGGGTGGTCACCACCAGTTCGCCGTAGCCTTCCGGGTCGGGATCCAGAATCTCAAATAGCAGGTTGAACTCATCCACGTGGTAGCCGTTGCGCTCCCGGCACTCCATTCCGGCGCCGCCGCCCATTTCTGTTGAGCCATAGCCGAGAATCACCGGAGCTTTCCAGATGCGCTGCACGTAGTCGCGGTAGGCGTCCGTCATGCGGTCGCCTGCGGCAAAAATCAGTTTCACCGGAAAGATTCCCTGCTTTTCGGCAATTTCGCTGAGGCTCACGAGCCACGTCGGGTCAGCAACAATCACGTTGTAGTGATAGTGCCCCATGCGGTCATAAACTTCAGCAGGCTGCGGCTTGCCCACGGCTGAGCAGAAAACGCCCAGCTGTTTGCAGGCCAGAAACGTCACCCAGCTGCTGATCCAGTATCCTGCGTCAAACGTGCAGACCACGCGGTCGCCCGGCCGGACGCCGTTTTCATAAAACGCGGCAGCTTCATAGCGGGCGGAAAAGTCAACCTCATCGTAACTGAAGAAGACGCGCTTGGGCCCGCCGGAAGTCCCGGTGGTTTCAAACACGGATTCCGGCTCCCTGCAAAGGAAATCGTCACCAGGCAGGCTGCGGATATCTTCAGGCGTGGTAAAGATGTCTCCCAGATCTTCAGGCCGGCGAATTTGTTCGGCGCGGAGGCCGGCCTCGCGGAGCTTCCCTGCAAAAAACCTCTGGTGGGCGGCGGTATAGCGGATGACCCTCCGGAAACCGACCATCTGGATGCGGCGGATCAGGCCGGGCGGAAGGGACTTTCCCCAGTGCACAAGCCGGGGAATTGAGTCGCCAATCACCCGGCGTTCAACAATCTTCCGAAAGTCAGCTACCATGAATTTCCAGAAAAAGGACGGCTTGTCAAATTCACATCAGATACGCCGATTCGCCGGAAGCCGTCGTCGGCGCTGCCAGCAGATCGATATAGGAGGCCTTTTCAAGCAGGGCCCGTGCAACCTGGGCAACGGAATAGGCGGCATCAGGCCGGGCCGTCTCCCGCACGTGCGCGCTCAATGCCTCCATCCTTTTCGGGTCATCGAGCAGGCTTGATACGAGCGCGGGAATCTCCTCAAGCGACCTGGCTGCCAACCCCAGGCAGCGGTCAGCCAGAAACTTCAAATGGCTTTCCTCCATCCCCGGAGCCGGAAAGGCAAGGATGGTCGGAAGCCCCACAGCCATGGCTTCTGAGGTTGTAACCCCGCCCGGCTTGGTAATCAGCAGGTCGGCCGCCCCCATAAATTCAGGGATGGATTCCGACCAGCCAAAAACGTGAAGATCCAGAGCCACCTGGCCCCGCAACGCCTCCAGGCGCTGGCGCATTTCGCGATTCCGGCCTGCCACGGCAAGCACCTGTACCGGTTGGCGGCACATTTCCAGGCTGCGGATTATGGAGTCCAGCGGCGCGGTCCCCATTCCTCCGCCCATCACCAGTACCACCGGGCGGTTGGGACGCAAACCCAGCGCACGCCGGATTTCAGCACGGTCAAAGCTGAGGGCGAAAGCCGGGTCCACCGGCACGCCGGAATTCAGCACACGATTGGCGGAAACGCCCCAGGAAATCAACTGCTTCTTGGCTACTTCGCTCCCGGTGCAATGGATGTCAATTTCATCCATCACCCAAGGCGGCGCGGTGCAGAAACTGGTATTCGCGGCCAGGATTGGTGCCTCAAACCAGCCCATTCGCCTGCCAAGCGCGGCAATCCGAGCGGCGCCGATCTCCGTCACAATCACAAGGTGCGGCCGGAAAGACTGCAGCCGGGAAGTTACAGAACGGCAGCCATACCTGAAAAGCCAGTCCGGAGCCGTCTTGCGGAGCCGCTTTCGCTGCCGCCACTCAAACAGCTTCCGCCACGCCCAGGGCGCGCGCCGAACCATCATCCAATAAGGATAAATATAAAGGCGCAGGAACCAGGGCTCCGCGAGTTCCAGCACATCAATCGTCCGGGCCTCAACGTTGTCCGCACCGTCGTGAAGCGCCTGATGGATGGCCTGGCTCGCCCGCAGATGTCCCGATCCCACACCGAGCGTCAGGATGGCGATTCGCCTGATTTCCATTCCTGCTCCGAAAAGTTATGCTACCGAATCCCGTGCACTCGGGCAAAAGTAAGGACGTTAATCCCAGCGTCGCACGAGCAGCACCGCGTTCAGGCCTCCGAACGCAAAGGTGTTCGAGTTCGGGGCGCGAATGCGCTATTCACGCGCCTCGTTGGGAACATAGTCAAGATCGCACTCCGGGTCCCGTTCCGCATAGTTGGCGGTGGGCGGGATTACCCCGCGTTCAATTGCCATGACCGTGGCCACAAACTCAATTGCTCCGGTAGCTCCCATGGCGTGACCGTGCATGGATTTCGTGGAACTGATAGGCACCTTGCCGGCGTGGTCCTTGAAAACTTCCTTGATTACCTGAGTTTCGGTTGAATCATTAAGGCGCGTGCCGGTCCCGTGTGCGTTAATGTAATCAATCTCCTCGGGTCGCACGCCGCCTTCGTCAAGCGCCATGCGGATGGCACGCACAGGACCGTCCACGGAAGGCTGCGTAATGTGGGACGCGTCCGAACTCATGCCGCAGCCGGCAAGTTCTCCATATATCTTGGCGGCGCGTTTGAGGGCGTGCTCCAGTTCCTCCGGCATCAGGACTCCGGCCCCTTCGCCGATCACCATGCCTTTGCGGTCCGCAGAAAAAGGACGGCAGGCTGAAGCAGGGTTGCCGTTGCCGGAAGCGAGCACTCGCACCGCCTCCCAACAGCGCATCACGCCGTAGGTTATGGGAGCGTCAGCGCCTCCTGCCAGCATCATATCCGCCAGGCCAAGCTTGATCAGGTGAAACGCTTCCCCGATGGCATGGCCTGATGACGAGCAGGCCGTGGCAGTGGCCAGCGCAGGCCCTTGCGCTCCATATTCCATACAGATGTGCGACGTGGCCGCATTGTGCATGATGCGCGGAATGGTGAAGGGATGCAGCCGCGTAACCTGCTTGGCGTAAAGGTTGTGATAGCCGGCATCATAACTGCCGGCTCCGCCCATGCCGGAACCCATCACCACGCCAAAGCGGCAACGCTCGTCATCGGCGAGCTTAAGGCCGCTGGTCTCCATGGCCTCGCCAGCTGCAATCAGCGCAAACTGCGCAAACTTGTCCAGCAAGTCCAGGCGCTTGGCTGGGAAATAATCCTCAGGGTTGTAACCATCCACTTCGGCGGCAATCTTGACCGAGAGAGGAGAAGAATCAAATTGGGAGATGGGCCGGACACCCGACCGCCCCTGCAACAGGCTCTCAAAGAAAGTGTGTCTGTTCTTGCCTGTAGAGGAAAAAACCCCCAGCCCTGTTATGACAACCCTGCGCACCATGGTCTCCAAGAGGATTAGTTGCTGGCCGCCGGACTGCCGCCCTTGGCCATCGCTGCGAGATCAGAAATATCCTTGCCTTCAAGTACCCGAGTGAGACTGTCCACAACCTGGCGTACGGTTTTCATGTTCTGGGCAACTGTGTCTGGAACGTCGATCTTGAATTCTTCTTCGAGCGCGAACAGGATGTTGACACCGTCAAGGGAGTCGATCCCGAGTTCTTCAAATGTTGAATCGATTGATATCTTCTCGTGATCCAAGTGCTGTTCCCGTGCGATAATTTCGATCACTTTTTCGCCTACGTTCATCTCTACTCCTTGCTGAGACTGGATCTAACCCTTTGCCCTGCGCCACACAGGGCTATGATGATATCCCGATAGGATTCTCCCTGGCGAGTTCACTAACTACGCGCAAAAGCTCTGATAAACGAAAAGGCTTTTCCAGAAATGCGCTTACTCCCAGTTCGCATGCGAGATCGCGTTCGGCTCCAGTTAAAAATGAGGTCATCAGAATAGTGTCACAAGCGATCTTCCTTTGTTTCAGCTTCCTCAGCAACTCCAGACCGTTCTCACCTGGCATCCGAAGATCGATCAGGAGCACAGGCTTGCCCTGATCCTGGCTGAGCGCCTTCCAGAAGCCCTCGCCATTCTCGGCAACTTCCACCGAATAACCGTTCGCCCCCAGAACCTCGGACAGGAGGTTCCGGCTCTCTTGATCGTCATCCACCACCAGCACGCGATTTAAGCCCAATCAGACACCCACAAAGATGAAGTTCGGTCCGCCGAACCATTGGCCTTAGAGCATTATTGAGTCCAAAACAGACTGATAACTGTAAGATTCTCAAACTGTAGGCCTTAGTTAACTTTTTGCTGATCAAACGTCAAATGTGACTAGCTTTGAGTGTGTCAAATTGAAACACAGCGCGGAATGAGTGTATTTTAATTTGACACGAATTTCCAGCACTTAAGATTTCGGTGCCCCGGCCGGAAAGGACCCCTAATTTGGCGCAGATACCAGGGAGAACGAGCGGTTAGACCATAATCTACTCGATCGGTACAAAGTTCAACTTTGCGCGAGTTGCCGCCTCAATGACAGCAGGCAGAGCCTCCACCGTGCTCGATTGGTCGATGCCTCCTGGTGGCGGCTGCTCATGGCCGTCGTGGAGCAGAATCACGGCGCCGGGGTGCAATCGTTTAGTAATAGCCCGAATGATTGCCTGGGTCTTGTACTTCCAGTCGAATCCCATGACCGACCACATGACCATCTTAAGACCCCGCTGTCGCAGAACGGGCATCAGGCCAAACCATCGTGCCCCATAAGGCGGCCGGAAAAGAGTTGGGCGTATCCCCGTGACCCGTTCGATGGCATCCTGCGCACGGTCGATTTCGGCAGCCATGAATTTCCGGCTGCGCGGGCAGAGAAACGGGTGTGAGTAGGTGTGATTTCCAATAGTGTGACCCTCGCGCACAATACGGCGGGCGATTTCAGGGTAGACTTCAACGTACTTACCGCAAAGGAAGAACGTGGCGGAAATCCTGCGCTGGGCTAGGATGTCAAGAATCTGCTCGGTGAACGGCGGCGCGGGGCCATCGTCAAAGGTCAGGACAACGCTTCGGCTCTCCCGCAGAGCGCGATTAACGGACGGGCCGAAGTACTGCGCCGTGGG
>JBJKQZ010000249.1:0-2932 GCA_046704865.1 Terriglobia bacterium | reverse complement strand
GATCAGACGAAGAACAAGATCGGGCCGGGGCTGAAGGGAGTCATGAAGAACAAGGAACTTCCCTATTCGCACCGGCCGGCGACGGAAGCGAACGTCCGCGAGCAGATTGAGAAGGGCAATGCGCAGGGGAAACCGATGCCGATGCCGCCCTTTGGCGGGAAGCTTTCGGCGACGGAGATGAACAACCTGATCGCCTATCTGCAGACGCTCTGAGGCGGCGGCCATCCGGGCTTGTGCTCGCTGGAAATCCGGGTAGGTCTCGTCAGGGCGGGTGAAATCGGATACTGAAGCTCCTTTTTACGCGATGAGAATTGCCCGGCTGGCGACGGGGTTTAAAACCCATTCCGGCATTCAGATTGGCAGTTCACTGGAGCCCGCGCTGGTAGGCTTTCTATCCTCACAAATTCACCTGGGAGTCCAGAACCGTACCGACTCCAATGCGCCCTTCTTTGTAGGCCCTTACCCTCCGATGGGAATTCGGCCACTATTTTTTGAAAGTGTCGAGCGGCCAGTTCAGAAAATGCCAGATGGGATACCACTTGTCATGACGGGCTTCTTATAAATTCTTGGTCTGCTTTCCTGTGGGGCAGCAAATGGTTCCGTGACGACAGCAACCGCTCCATTGTGCAACCGCAATTTTACCGGACACGAAAAGAGAAGTTAATCATTTAGAGTACAGACCGGCCGATGACGCGGCGTGTCCAGCAAGGTAAGCAATCTTTTCGATAAGAATTCTGGAGTTAATGGATGGAAACCAACTCAGATCAAACTAATCTTGAGGCCTCACGGCCTATTTCCGGTGATAACCAGGACAAGCGAATCCTGGAGGGTCGGAGGTCTTTTTTTCTGTGGCTGATTGCCGTTGGGACGGCAGCCATGGGAACTTTGCTCGCCGTTCCGCTTGTCCGTTATGTGCTCTACCCGGTCTTCGCCAAAACGACCTCAATTTCGTGGTCCGACCTGGGTAGTGACAGCAGTTACGCGTCTCTCACAACACCCGTCAGGCGGATTGTCAAAATCGAACAGGTTGATGGATGGCGGGAGGCTGTTTCACAGAAGCCGGTGTATGTCACGAGTGGCAAACGAAAGGGCTCACTCGACAATACCGAGGTGCTTTCCGCTGTGTGTCCGCATCTGGGCTGCGAAGTACCCTGGAACCCGCAGGAGGGTAAATTCATGTGTCCGTGCCATGGCAGCCAGTTCGCCCCCGACGGTTCACTCCTTCAGGGACCTGCGCTGCGCGGAATGGACACGCTGCCCATAAAAGTTGAGAAAGAAGACCTGATGGTCCGCTACGAGTATTTCCAGGCACTCTTACCATTCAAAAAGGAAGTGGGATAAAAGGGATTGTCATTATGTCAACAGAACCAACATCGGGCGACACACCGCAAAGCTCGCGAGACCGCAAACCCGGCCGCTTGTTCCGTTGGATTGACAGGCGCACGGGCCTCAACAAGTTGCTGCACGAAGCACTGGACGAACCCATCCCGGGTGGTGCTCGATACGCGTACATCTTCGGGTCCGGACTCCTTTTCATTTTCATCTCTCAATTTATAACCGGGATTTTCCTGGCGCTCTATTACGTTCCGTCCGTTGACCATGCTCACGTCACTGTTGCTTACATCACCAAAGTTGTTGCTGCCGGGTCCTTCCTGCGCAGCCTGCATGTTTATGGCGCAAGTGCCATGGTGATTATCGTGTTGATGCACTTGGGGCAGACTTTCCTGTACGGCTCTTATAAAGGGAGGCGAGAGTTGCTGTGGGTTTCCGGGACGATCCTGCTCGCTCTGGTTTTGGGCATGGCGTTCACCGGTTACCTCCTTCCCTGGGACCAGAAAGCATACTTTGCAACTGCAGTCGGTACAAGTGTGGCGAGCGAGTTTCCCCTCATCGGGGGTTTTGTGGAGAAGCTGATGAGAGGAGGGACCCAGATCGGGACCCTGACACTCTCGCGTTTCTTCGTCATGCACGTCTTTTACATCCCGGCTTTGATCTTCCTGTTTGTGGCAATTCACATCTATCTGTTCCGCAAGGCCGGAGCAGCCGGACCGGTGAGTGAAAGCCCCATCAACCCACGGCAAAGAGTTGAAAGCTTTTACCCGCGCCAGTTGGTGATGGACCTGGGGTTCGCGTTACTGCTGATCGTTGCTCTGGGATTCGCAGCTTACTTTGCTCCAGCGGCGCTTGGGCCTTTGGCCAACCCTGCGGACACGCAATTCCTTCCGCGTCCCGAATGGTACTATCGCCCCCTGTTCGAGTGGCTAAAAATCTGGCACGGCCAATTCGAAACTCTCCGGATTCTGGTGATTCCATCCATTATTGTCTTCCTGTTTGTAGGCCTTCCCTTTATTGACCGACGACTGGAACGGCGGCCATGGCGCAGACCTGTTGCTGTTGGAATCTTTTCCCTGGTTTTCATCACGCTGGTCAGCCTGGGAGCCTATAGTTACTATCAGGATTCCCACAATAAGGACGTTGCGACGCAATTGGCTCAACAGCACCGGATGGAGGTGGAATTCATGAAGCAGCCGTTTAAACCCGAAATGTCAAGCGGGTCGCAGTCCGGTCAGGCCGCTGTATCTGGTGCGGCAAACAGCCCTCTGGCAGCGGAAGGGAAAAAGATTTTCCAATCGCACTCCTGTTATGCCTGCCACGGAGAAGGCGCAGTCGGAACTCCAATCGCACCGAAGCTGATTGGTCTCGGGAAGCAATTTTCAGCTGAACAGATGGAGGACCTGTTCAAACACCCGTTGCCCAAGATGGACGCCGGCGGGATGCCTCATTTCACGTTCACTCCCGATGAGGTCAAAGCTCTACGGAGTTATCTGGACAGCCTTCAATAGCTGGTCATACTGGTTCTTTATTGCCGGCGAAAAATCTGTGTACGGAACGAATTGCCGGATGGTCGGGGAAGTGTTTTCCTACTTTTTGC
>JBJKQZ010000248.1:0-6021 GCA_046704865.1 Terriglobia bacterium | reverse complement strand
GGGATTGACAATCAGCCTTATGGCAAGGCCTATCTCGAAATCGATAACCTGGCCTACGACAATTTTGCCTACAAGCACTCGGTGATCGGCTCCATGGCAGACCTGAACGCGGCCACCGTCTCCGATGTGCAGAATTTCTTCCGCATTTACTACGCTCCGAACAATGCAGTGGTCACCCTGGTGGGGGATCTTGATCCCGCTGAGGCTCTGGAAAAGGTTAAGAAATATTTCGGGGACATCCCATCGCAGCCCGCCCCGCCCAAGCCGGACCTTGCCGAACCCGAACACTATGGCGAGCGCCGTGAAACCATCCAGGACCCTCTAGCTCGCCTGCCGATGATCCTGATGGCCTTTCACATTCCTCCGGGCAATTCGGCGGACAATTATGCAGTCCAGGTGCTGGCGAACATCCTGAGCACGGGCGAGAGTTCACGCCTTTATCAGCATCTGGTCAAGGACAAGCAGTTGGCGACCTCGGTTGAGGTCCAGGCTGATTCCCGTACGGGTCCCAGCCTTTTCTACGTGGTTGCCGTACCGCGTCCCGGCGTCAAGGTTGAAGACCTGGAGAACGCCACTGAGGCAGAAATCGCAGCTGTCAAAAAGGACGGTGTCACGGAAGCGGAAATGGACAAGGCCCGCGCCCAGTTCCGCCGGCAGCAGATCCAGGCCCGGCAGTCAGACTTGTTTACGGCCATGCGCATTGGCGAATACACGGTCAAGTTCAACGATCCCGACCTGATCAACACCATCTTCGACAAGTTCAATGCAGTGACGGCGGAGCAGGTAAAAGAAGCTGCGAACAAGTATCTGATTTCCCGCGAGCAGGCTGTAGTGATTGACCTGCCAGCCCAGCACGAAACCACGGCGGCAAACCGCTAGAGGAGGGTACACGTGAAACGTATATTTCTTGCTTTATCGATCGCAGTGCTGACGATGGGAACATGGATCGCAACCCTCCGCGGGCAAGGCATGGAGGGAAGCAAAGCAGTACCGCTCAGCAAAGTGGTGCGGCTGAATCGCGCTCCCGTTAACAAGGAAATCCTGCGCGTCAAACTTCCCCGGCCGCGGGAAATCAAGCTGGATAACGGGCTTGACGTACTGGTGGTGGAGCGCCACAAGCTCCCGACCGTGGCCTTCATGCTCTGGATCAAAACCGGCGCCCTCGACGACCCCCAAAACCTTCCCGGCCTGGCCGAGTTCACCGCCGACATGCTGCGTGAGGGAACAACGCATCGCAACAGCGCCCAGCTCGCAGGAGATATTGATGACATCGGAGCCAGCCTGGGAGCTTCGGCAGATTTTGGCCGCAACGTATCCACCGTCACGGCTTCGGGCCTAGTGGAAAACACCAACCGCATCCTGGAGCTGATGAGCGACGTGGTCCTGAGCCCGACGTTCCCAGACCACGAGCTTGCCATATATAATTTGCGTGAACTGGCCGGCTTGCAACAGATGCGTTCGGAGCCCAGCTTCCTGGCGCGTGAAAGATTCTACAGCGTGCTTTATGGAAATTTTCCGGCTTCCGAAGTTGCCGCCACTCCGGCGTCAGTAAATAACGTGACCCGCGCTGACCTGGAAAAATTCCACAGTGAATACTACGCCCCCAACAATGCCATTCTCGGGGTAGCGGGCGATGTGGATTTTGACACCATCGTGCCGCTCATCAAGAAGTATTTTGGCGGGTGGAAGGGCCATCCTGTTGCTGACCCGGCACTTCCGCCGATTCCCCAGCCCGCCGCGGCCAAGGTGGTCCTTGTGGACCGGCCGGATTCCGTCCAGACCAATATCCTGGCCGGAGACCATGCCCTGCGCCGGAACGATCCCGGCTATATCCCGCTGGTCGTTACCAATCACATTCTGGGCGGAGGGCCGGCGGCCCGGCTGTTCCTGGACCTTCGCGAAGAAAAGGGGTACACCTACGGCGCATACAGCTATTTCCGTTCAGACATCTACCCGGGCCCCTGGATCGCCTCCACGGAAGTCCGCACCGCCGTTACCGACGGCTCAATGAAAGCGTTAATGGACGAGTTCCGAAAGATTCGGGACGAAGCCGTGCCTGAAACAGAACTGGATGAAGCGCGCCGGTCAATTGTCGCCAGTTTCGCGCTGTCGCTCGAGCGCCCAACGACACTGCTGAATGCCTGGCTGACGGTGGACTATTACAAGCTCCCTCAGGATTACTGGGATGAGTACCCCGAACAAGTGGCAAAAGTCACACCCCAGGTCGTGCAGGAAACAGCCCGGAAATATATCGATCTCGACCACCTCCAGGTGGTCTGCGTTGGCGATGGCAAACAGATCAAGGATGTGCTCAAGAAATACGGGCCGCTGGAGGTCTACGATACCAACGGCAAAAAGATCGAGTAGGCAAGGGGGCTTTGTGCGGCCCGATCGCCGCGGCTATTCTCCCAACACCTTGATCAGCACGCGTTTGCGGCGCTGGCCGTCAAACTCAGCGTAATACACCTGCTGCCAGGGGCCAAGGTCCAGCCGGCCCTTGGTGACCGGAACCAGCACCTGGTGGCCAACCAATAGATTCTTCAGGTGGGCGTCGCCGTTGGTTTCTCCGGTCTGGTGGTGGCGGTAGTCGGCCCTGAAGGGTGCAAGCTTCTCCAGCCACTCGTCAATATCGGAGATCAGTCCCTCCTCAGCATCATTGATATAGACACCGGCGGTAATATGCATGGCGGAGGCAAGTACCAGTCCTTCCCGGATTCCCGCTGCGGAAAGGGCGTTATCAAGCTCGGGAGTTATATTGATGAATTCCCGCTTCTTTTTCGTGTTAAACCACAGGTATTGCGTGTAAGCTTTCATTTTTTTCTTTGCCTCCTATAAGTTTTTCTTATACATCCAGATGCCAGCCTGCATTGACCAAGCCTGCCCAAAACCTTAAGCTTATTGTAGAATGTTGGGTTATCCTTATGGTCGTTTGCCTGACGCGCTGCGACAGATTACACTAGCAACGCTCGCGTATCTTGGGGCGAACAGGAAAATAGCAGGAGGCTTAATATGAAATCCGGCAATTCCAGCCGAGGGGCGGTGCATGTTCCGGAAGCCAACGGGGCTGACTCGCAACTGGTTGAACAGCAGGAACGTGCCCGCCAGAAAGATCCTCAACTCTTAAAGGATCTTCTGGAAAAGATGTTGCTGGTCCGGCGGTTTGAAGAAAAGTCCGCGGAGATGTACACGCTTGGAAAGATTGGCGGATTCTGCCATCTCTATATTGGCCAGGAGGCAGTGGCAGTTGGGGCTATCGCAGCGTTGGAACCGCAGGACGCCATACTTTGCTCCTACCGGGAGCATGGCCACGCTTTGGCTCGGGGAATGGATCCGGGAGCCATTATGGCCGAGTTATTCGGCAAGCGAACGGGCTGCTCCAAGGGCAAGGGCGGCTCGATGCACATTTTTGACCCCGCCGTGGGCTTCCTGGGTGGACACGGCATTGTGGGTGGCCAGATCCCGCTGGCAGCGGGTGTAGCCTTTTCCGCCAAGTACCTGAACCAGTCGCGCGTTACCCTCTGCTTCTTTGGAGAGGCCGCGGTGAACATCGGGTCCTTCCACGAATCCCTGAACCTTGCCCAGCTTTGGAAACTTCCGGTGGTCTTTATTTGTGAAAACAATGAGTTCGGGATGGGAACACCGATTCTGAAGACGTCCGCCATTCGCGACCTTTCAGAAAAAGCCAGCTCTTATGACATGGCCCGGGCCGTTGTGGACGGCATGGACGTTCTGTCAGTCTACGATGGGTTGTCAGAAGCCATTGAGCGGGCCCGCAAGGAAGACCTTCCCACTCTGATTGAAGCCAGAACCTACCGCTTTATGGGCCATTCCATGTCCGACCCCGCGCACGGCACCTACCGGACGCGTGAGGAACTGGCCGAGCACCGGCTGCGCGACCCCATCAAGCGTTTCAGTTCCACATTGGAATCCCTGGGCATTATCAATCAGGAGTACATCGACGACCTGGACAGCAAAGTTCGCGAAGTCGTCGATCAGGCCGTGACGTTCGCTGACGAAAGTCCCGATCCCACGCCTGAAGATCTGACCACGGACATTTATCTCCCGTAAGAAAGGCTGGGCGGCGTTATCCAGCTTTAATAACCTGCGGCATTCGGATTCCCGGCTTTTGGCAGATTCCGCCGGGCAGACTGATGGCCGCTACAAAGAAAGAGTGAGGAATACCAAATGGCAGTCATGGCTTTCCGGGAAGCGCTGAATCAGGCGATGCGCGAAGAAATGCTGCGTGATGAGACAGTCTTCCTGATGGGCGAGGAAGTGGGCGCGTACAACGGCGCCTATAAGGTAACCAAAGGTTTGCTGGACGAATTCGGCCCCAAGCGGGTGCTCGACACCCCAATCACCGAACTCGGCTTTACAGGCCTCGGCGTGGGCGCTGCGATGACGGGTCTTCGGCCCATTGTTGAGGTGATGACCTTTAATTTCTCCATTTTGGCGCTCGATCAGATTGTGAACAGTGCCGCCAAGATGCTCTATATGTCAGGCGGCCAGCTTAGCACTCCGATGGTCGTTCGCGGGCCGGGAGGCGCCGGCCATCAGCTCGGCGCGCAGCACTCCCAGGCGCTCGAAGCCTGGTTCTGCCACGTTCCGGGCCTCAAGGTGGTCACCCCGTCAACTCCTGCGGATGCGAAAGGGCTGCTCAAGTCTTCAATTCGGGATAACAACACAGTCATCTTCATCGAATCCGAGGTGCTGTACGGATTGAAGGGTGAAGTCCCGGAAGGCGAGTACACCATTCCCCTGGGCGTTGCGGAAATCAAGTGCCCCGGAAACGATGTTACCCTGATTGCCCACGCCAAAATGGTCCACGTGGCGTTGCAGGCTGCCGAGGAACTTGAAAAAGAAGGCATCGACGCAGAGGTGATCGATCCGCGAACGCTTCGCCCGCTCGATACCGAAACGATTATTCAATCGATCCGGAAAACCAACCGGGCCGTCGTCGTGGAAGAAGGCTGGCCATTCTGTGGCATCGGCGCCCAGATTGTTGACACCATTCAACACGAAGCCTTCGATTATCTGGATGCTCCCATCCTGCGCGTAACGGGTGTTGACGTCCCCATGCCCTACGCCAAGCCGCTGGAGCATCTTTGCGCGCCGGACAAGGCTCGCGTGATTGACGCCGTTCACCGGGTGACGTACAAGAACTAGCCCGGCCAAATTTCCTCAAGAGGTTACGCATGGCATCCCGAGTTCTCATGCCCAAAGCCAGCGACACCTTGACCGAGGGCAAGGTCCTGAAGTGGCTTAAAAACGAAGGCGAGCAGGTTGCAAACGGCGACGCCCTGGTTGAAATCGAAACCGATAAAGTGGATATGGAAGTCGAGTCGATGGCTTCCGGCGTCCTGCGCAAGGTCCTGGTGAACGCTGGAGAAACGGTTCCTGTGGGCCAGATGCTGGCAATCATCGGCAAACCCGAGGAGGATATCTCTTCGCTCGTTTCTTCCAACGGCGGTGCGCCCGCAGCCAAAGCCCCTGCCGAGCAAAAAGAGGCTCCAGCGCCCCATGCAGAGCCACAGGCGGCAGCCCCAGCTCCACAGCCGGCCGCGACTGCACCTGCGGCTGCTCCCGCGCCCGCTGAACCAACCGGACGCATCTTTGCCTCTCCGCTGGCACGGCGCATTGCGCGCGATGCGGGGCTTGATCTCGCCGCCATTCAGGGGTCCGGTCCTGGTGGGCGCATCATCCGCCGCGATGTGGAATCAGCAACGGCGGCAGGCGCTTCAATGGCCGCACCGGCGGCTCGTTTTGTTCCGCAGGGCCCAGAGTATCGCGACGAGCCCCTCAGCCAGATGCGGAAAACCATTGCCCAGCGGCTGGCCCAAAGTCTCGGCCCTGTCCCCCACTTCTATCTGACGATTGAAGTTGATATGAAGAACGCCAAGGAACTGCGCGAGTCCGCCAACAAGCTGAACCCGGACCTGAAGCTGACTTACAACGACATCATCGTCAAAGCTTGCGCGGTGGCCCTCACTCAGAATCCTGACGTGAACGCCAGCTTTATGG
>JBJKQZ010000247.1:0-8321 GCA_046704865.1 Terriglobia bacterium | reverse complement strand
TCCATATTGATGGCCTTATGCCGGGCTTCACTCTTGCTTTTCGCAGGGCACACCTGGACACAAAGCGAGCAGCCAGTGCAGTCTTCAGGCGCAACGGCCAGCGTATAGCGCATTTCCTTGAAGTCTTTCCAGCGCGCGGCCGTCGATTTGAATGTGGCCGGAGCGTTATCCAGCAGCCTGGAGTCATAGACTTTTGCTCTGATCACCGAGTGCGGGCAGACCAGGACGCACTTGCCGCATTGGATGCACAGGTCCGTATCCCACACAGGAATCTCAAGGGCGATGTTTCTTTTTTCCCATTGTGACGTGCCGGATGGAAACGTTCCGTCGGGGCTGAAGGAGCTGACCGGTAGCGAATCGCCCTCGCCCGCGATGATTCTCGAAGTAACGTTCCGGACGAACTCCGGAGCCTGCGCCGGGACAGGCGGCTGGATATCAAACCCACTGGTCGCCTGCTCTGTGACACGAACTTCATGGAGGTTGTCGAGCGCCTGGTCGACGGCTGCGAAATTTTTCTGGACAATGGTCTCCCCGCGCTTGCCGTAGGTTTTCTCAATCGACTTCTTGATTTCGCGAATCGCTTCATCCCGCGGAAGCACGCCGCTCAGGGCAAAAAAGCAGGTCTGCATGACGGTGTTGATTCTCCCGCCCATGCCTGCCTCCCGTGCCACTTTGACGCCGTCGATCACGTAAAACTTCAGCTTCTTGTTGACGATGTGCTGCTGGGTTGTTCGAGGCAGGTGTTCCCAGACCTCATCCGGCCCATAGGGGGAATTCAGCAAAAATGTTGATCCCTTCTGCGCCGCTCCCAGGACGTCAAAACGTTCGAGGAAGCCGAACTGATGGCAGGCCACAAAGTTGGCCTTGCTGATCAGGTAGGTGGAGTGGATAGGCTTCTTTCCAAAGCGCAGGTGGGAAACCGTCACCGAGCCGGACTTCTTGGAGTCGTAGACAAAGTATCCCTGTGCGTAATTTTCGGTTTCCTCGCCGATGATCTTGATGGAGTTTTTGTTGGCGCTGACCGTTCCGTCCGAACCCAGGCCGTAAAAGATGGCGCGCACCGCTTCCGGGTGCTCGGTAGAAAATTCCGGATCGTATGCAAGGCTGGTGTGGGAAACATCATCCACAATTCCGACGGTGAAGTGGTTCCGGGGTTTTTCTTTCGATATTTCGTCCAGAATGGCTTTCACCATGGCCGGAGTAAATACCTTGGAGGACAGCCCATATCGGCCGCCCACAACTCTTGGGGCCACCTCTAATTTCGCCTCCGGTGACCCGGCAGCCTCATTCAAAGCCGTCACAACATCCATGTAGAGCGGTTCGCCGATGGCGCCCGGCTCTTTGGTGCGGTCAAGGGCGGCGATCGTCTTGACGGTCGCCGGCAGCGCCGCAACAAAGTGCTCAACGGAGAAGGGCCGGTAGAGACGCACTTTGATCAGCCCGACCTTTTCACCCTGCGCAACCAGGTGCTCAACGGCCTCCTGCGCCGCCTCCGCGCCGGAACCCATCATCACAATCACACGCTCCGCGTCGGGCGCTCCTACATAATCAAACAGGTGGTAAGACCGGCCGATAATCTGCTCAAAGCGATCCATCACGTTCTGGACAATGGTCGGGCAGGCCAGGTAAAACGGGTTGGCAGCCTCCCGAGCCTGGAAAAAGACGTCGGGATTCTGCGCCGTGCCTCTGATGAACGGGTGGTCCGGCGACAAGGAGCGCTCGCGGTGCCCCCGGACGGAATCCTGGTCGATCAGCGCCCTGATGTCGGCTTCCTCAATCTCCTCCACCTTGGAGATCTCATGCGAAGTCCGGAACCCGTCAAAAAACTGGAGGAACGGAACTCGTGATTCCAGCGTGGCGGCGTGCGCGATCAGGCCGAGGTCAGCGGTTTCCTGGACGGTGTTGGCAGCCAGCAGCGCAAAGCCCGTGGCCCTGGTAGCCATGACGTCACTGTGGTCTCCAAAAATCGATAGCGCGTGGGTCGCAACGGTCCGGGCCGCCACGTGAAGCACGGCGGGAGTCAGTTCGCCGGCCATCTTGTACATGTTGGGAATCATCAGCAGGAGGCCTTGCGAAGAGGTAAAAGTTGTCCCCAGCGCCCCGGTCTGGATGGCGCCGTGCAATGCCCCCGCGGCTCCGCCTTCACTTTGCATTTCCATCACTTTAGGGACTGCGCCCCAGATGTTCGGCCTGCCCTCCACTGCCCACTGATCGGCTAGTTCTCCCATGGGAGATGAAGGTGTAATCGGGTAGATGGCAATGACCTCGCTTGTCGCATAGGCCACGGATGCAGTGGCCTCATTCCCGTCTATGGTTCGCCTGGTTCTTGCCATCTTCTTCCTCCGGCCTGTAGAGACTTTTAACAATATAAGGCTAGGTCAGCGGGGCCGCTCCCGCAGTGATCAGCGTCACACTTTGGGGTTGCCGGGGAGTAACACCAGATTCCGCCGTCGGGAGTTCATCGCCTGCTTTGGCGGGGCTGCTTCGAAGGCTGTCTTCCCTCATCCAAGGTGCCTGGTGGAGGCCGTTGTATTACTCCGGGATCGCCTGTAGACTGGGGTTATCGGCAAAAAGGGCTTCAAGGGACTTGCCTGGAAGCGGCAAGGGGGGGATGCCAGCCGTTTCCGCTCAGGCAAAGGACCGCATTGTCCTAGGCGGTTTGCATGGCTCGTTTAAACGGACATTCCGGGCACAACGGCTCCGAGGGAGATGCTTCAGCCGTCCTGCTGCGGGACGGCAAGGCAGAAAACGAGTGGGATCACCCTCCAGAGGCTGAGCAGGATGCCGTGCAGGAAGACCGCCGGGAAGACAACGCCGCTGCTCCGGCAAATGAATGGGCTCGCGTCTCCAGGCTGGCCCTCAAGCACCTCGACCGCTGCGTATCCCTCGAACCAAAAGTCCTGCAGGGCGATGATCCCGATGCCATCCATGATCTGCGCGTCGCCACCCGCCGGCTGGAGCAGGTAATCGACCTGATTTACCCCGCTCCGCACTCCGGAGAGGTTCGGAAATTGTACCGCCGACTCAGGCGGTGCCGCCGGTCTCTCTCTGAAATCAGGAACTATGATGTGCTGCTTGAACGCGTTGACGCGGCGCTTTCCCGCAAGCGGACCGCCCGCCGCGACGCCTGGGAAGCCATCCGGGAATATCTGCAGGATCTGCGTTCCGTCAGGCTCGAAAAATCTCTGCGCAAACTTGCGAAAGCCAATCTTTCCGCCATCTATGTGCGCCTGAAAGAATACCTACCTTCCAACGGAAATACTGCTGGCGATGCGAGTTCAGGGCGCAACGGTTCTGGCCCGGAACTTTCTGTGGAGCAATTCTACGATCGTATCAGTGAAACCCTGAAGGCCGTGTGGACCGACCTTGAAAAAGAAGTCGCCTTGTCGCGCCACGAACACGATGCCGCGGTGTTGCACCGCACGCGCATTGTGGCCAAGCGCGTCCGCTACCTGATCGAGGTCATTCAGGCTTTCGACGTCCCCGGAACAAAGGAAGTCTTGATTTGGCTCCGCAGCCTCCAAACCCAACTGGGAGACTGGCACGACCTGGTGGTTTTTGAGGAAGCCGTGATCGGGATGATTGCCGACCCCGAATTCCTGCGGGACCACCTGGAAATGGCGGTTCAAATTGAACGGTTGATTATGAGAAACCGCGTGCTGAGGGCGAAGCTGGAAAAAAAGTACTTTGAAATGACCCGGGACAAAACAGGCTTCATTAAAACCCGGGAATGGGTGCGGAGGATGGTGGATTCACCAACTCTTCAGTTCACAGGGCCGTAAAGCCGGGCGCATCAGCTTCCGGCGCCGTTATTATCCGCTGACACGGGACCTTCAGCTGCGGCCGCCCCGCGAGAACCCGTGGTGGGGACAGCATGGAGCGGCGATTCGTTTTCCGCCAGGACGTCACTGATTCCTTCCCGCAGATCCTCGAAAACGAGAGGAATATCCTGCGTGGCATCGATAACCTTGAACTGGTATTCCTCCACCAGATTTTCAAACTGGGCCAGCAGCGCGGTTTGGTATTTTTGGAAGCTGTCGTACATGTCTTCGCTGGGATGCAAGTCCATGCCGGATTCCCAATAGTCAAAACCCGTTGAGAAAACCACGCGCGGAATCAGTTCGTCGACTGCGATCCGCAGGTAAAAAACAGCGTCAGGAATCAGGGCGAAACGGAATACATTCCGGACCCAGGCAGGGTCAATTCCGCGCACAACCGCCCGGGCTATCAGGGAGTAAATGTAGCGGTCCGTGAGCACCACAAACCCGGCGCGCAAAGCCGGAACAATCTCGTTCTCCAGGCGATCAGCAAAATCCGTGGCGTAGAACAGGTTCAGCGTCACCCGGCCCAGCGTATGCCCCTGCTTGGCCTGTTTGATGCCCTTCCCGGCCAGCTACGATCGCGTCATCCCAGTGTCCACCACCGCCCTGCCCTGTTGTTCAAGCCACGGTTTCAATAACTGGATCTGGGTAGACCGCCCAACGCCATCGGTCCCTTCAATAACAATCAGCTTGCCCGGCAAGTTGTCCAGTTTCATCCCCGGCAATGTCACGTCGTAGGTTGATCTCATGGGGCTACCCTCAATCTTTTCGCCTGCGCAAGTTTTGCCTTCACAAGCTGGCGCATCCGGGTCTGTTGCTCTTCGATCGGCAGCGTGGCATCCACCACGGTGAGGTCGAATTCCGGGATCATCTTGTCATACTCGACGAGAATCTGACCCTGGAACATTTCAAAACTCTCAACCGGATCTCCGCTCAGGCCCAGGTCCATCCCAGCCTCGTAGAATTTGAAGCCGCTGCGGCCGTTCAGCAACCTCTTCATGGCAACGTCGAGAGGCACGCGGAAGTAGAACGCCAGCGTGGGCTTCACGGCGAATGCGTAGAGTTCCCTCACCCAGGCAGGATCCATCCCGCGGGCAACATCCCGTGCGAATGCCGTGTAGATGTAACGGTCGCACAGCACCACGGCACCGGCTTTCAGCAGCGGAATAATGTTGTGTTCCATGCGGTCCGCAAAGTCAGTGGCGTGGATCAGGCAGAAGCTTGCCGGCGTCAGCATTTTTTTCTTTTTGCCCCGCCGGGTAGTGTCGCGCACCAGGGGAGACGAATTCCATTCACTGAAGACGGTTCCGTAGCCTTCAGCTCGAAGCCATTGATGGAGGAGGGTTAGTTGGGTCGACTTGCCGGAGCCGTCGATACCCTCAACAACAAACAACTTCCCCGGAAAGCGATGTTCGCCGTAGCGCTTCACTTGCAAACTCCGCGTGCACAAATTAGATTTGTGAGCAAAGTCAACTATAACATATAGAAGGGTCGCTACGAAGGTGTGGCATAGTGATAAGAAGCTTTTTCATAGCCGACGTAGGCTACGACTGCTCTTTTAGCGGAGGTACTGATCTATGATTCATCCAATTGCCAACTGGCGCGAATGGGCATCTTCAGCAGCAATTCTGATAGGCGCCCTGATTGCGGCCAGAATCGTGCACAAGATACTCTTTTCTGCCGGCCAGCGGCTTGCCCGCCGTACTGGAAGTGTGATTGACAGTTCACTTGTCCGGCATGGGCGCCGGCCCGCCATGCTGGTGCTGCCTCTGGTGGCGCTCTTTCTGGCATTGCCGGCAACCTCGCTGCCGCCGGGCCCTATGGGCATTGTCCGCCACATCATCGCACTCGGAATGATCGCCGCTGTGGCATGGTTGCTGATCATCCTGATCGATGTTTTTCAGGACGTAGTGGCCGACCGGTACAAGATCGGGGTACGTGACGATCTTCAGGCCCGCAAGATTCAAACGCAGATTCACGTCCTGCACCGCACAGCCGTTGTGGTTGCCTGCATCGTGGCATTTTCCGTAATGCTGATGACTTTTCCCAGCATTCGCCAGTTCGGGGTCAGCCTTTTTGCCTCAGCAGGCATCGCCGGACTCGTAATCGGCATGGCCGCCCGCCCCACGCTTTCCAGCCTCCTCGCCGGGCTCCAGATCGCGCTGACGGAACCCATCCGGCTGGAAGTTGTGGTCATTGTGGAAGGTGAATGCGGCTGGATTGATGTAATTGCCACCACCTATGTGATCGTTCGGATCTGGGACCTGCGCAGGCTGGTGGTACCGATCTCCTATTTCATTGAGCATCCATTTCAGAACTGGACCCGTGTTACGGCAGACCTGCTGGGCACGGTTTTCCTCTATACCGATTACACTGTCCCGGTGGAAGAAATCCGGCAGGAACTCCAACGCATATTGAAAACGACGGACCTTTGGGATGGGAAAGTGTGCGGGGTCCAGGTTACGAATGCCAGCGAGCACACCATGGAAGTGCGCGCATTGATGAGCGCATCGGATTCACCGAAGGCGTGGGATTTGCGCTGCCTGGTCCGTGAGCAGTTGATCACTTTCCTTCAGCAAAAGTATCCTCAAAGCCTGCCGAAAACCCGGGTTGAAATGGGACAAAGAGATTCGAAGCCTGCCTTGGCATCTCTCGGACCTGTACAGTCCGGCGGAAACTGCTAAAGCCACCGCGCGGCCAGACCAGGCCATGCAGCGGGCTGTCTTCATTTGAGGGCGCTGTGCAGTGACTCGACAATCGCATTGGTATCGGCGGGCGTCAGGGATGAGGAAACAAAGTTATACGTCTTGCCGGAAGTCAGGATGATGTGGAAAGTGCCGGTGTTTAGCCCGAAAAAGACGTTGGGAGCGATTTCCTGGATATCGGCGGGCTTTGCGGTAAATACTACTTTCCCGTCCTGCTCATACTCGAGCTTGCCGCTACCCACAACCAGTTGGCCTTTGGCTTTGCCGGGATTCCGGAAAATGCTGGTGGCGTCTCCGAGATTGTAGACGCTGAACTGCTGCGTCTGCGTGCTGGCCGCCGCAGTGGATGATCCGGACTTGGCCGAGGCCGCCGCGGCAACTTCAAAATCAGCTTCGACCTCGCTTTCATCAGGATTGATGACAAACAGGCTGGTTTTGCCGGCTGGTGCGTTGGCGGCAACCTCGATCTGGGCGACCAACTGCGATGACTTCTTGAACTCCGTTCCCAGCACCCGAATGCCGGGATTTGAAAAAGCGACCTTCGCGCCTTCCTTGAAATTCTTGCCGCTCACCTTCACGCTTTCTTTGCTTCCGGGCTCAACCTTGGAGGGATCAATCTTGCTTACGACAGGCGCATTCGTAGAGGCCGGCTGGCTTGGCGGCGGAGCAGCACTGCCCGAAGCAATCGAAAACGCAGTCTGCGCTGAAGCGCCCGATGGATTTGAAACATAAAGAGTCACCGATTGCTGACTCCCCGCATCGCCGACGGCGATGTCCACTTCCAGTTGCTTATCGCTCACGCGGCGAGTGGCAAGAACGTGAATAGCAGGATCAGAGAATGAAACGTACGCGCCAGACAGGAAGTTCTCGCCCTCAACCTTAACGGTGACCCGGCTGCCCGGCTTCGCTTCTGAAGGCTGGATCGTCGAAATCTTTGGAGATCCATCCGGTGCGGCGGGACCCGGCAAAGCAGCGCTTGCCGGCCAGGCGGCGCAGCCAATAAAAGCACAGGCTAGAACAATGGCCAGCCGCGAAACCTTAATCTGACTTGAACTCAAGGGCCAGCCTCCACCACGCGCCTGACTAAACCGCGTCGCCAAAATACCAAAACCGGCAAAACGATCTGCCGGTTTATTGCTTCTATTATTCAATTGTAACCGCAACCGGCTCTAGATCATAGGCGATGCGCGCGGCCAGCTTTGCGCCTAGGTGCCCGGCTTCGCCTTTTTGATAATCCCGTGGCCCTCGCGGATGGTCAGGATCTGGTTGACGTCAACGTTGGTGAACTTTTCGATCTTCTGCGTGGTCGGCCACTTCACTTCAATCAGATCGATCTTCGTCGCCTTCCCAACGCCAAAGTGCAGGCGCAGATCACTCTGTGACATCACACTGGTTCCGCTGTGGACTTCGTTCATCTGCCGGTGCTTGCCGATGGTCACATAGGCACGTGCGCCAAGGGCCGTGCGATTGCACTGCGTTCCGATCAGCTTGAGCTTGATCCAGTTGTTCTTGTTTCCACCATCATTGCGCAGCAGAGATGGCGGATCGTTCATGTTGCAGACCACAATGTCGATGTCGCCGTCGTTGTCGTAATCGCCAAACGCGCATCCGCGGCTGGAAAAGCGCTCGTTGATTCCCGGTCCCATTTCCGCTGAGACATTCTTAAAGCGGCCATTGCCCAGATTTCGATAGACAATGCGAGGTTCTTTGAACGTCTGGCTCAAATGATACTTATCAACTTCGGGATAGACGTGGCCATTTACCTGGATAATATCCGCCCAGCCGTCATTGTCGT
>JBJKQZ010000246.1:0-7131 GCA_046704865.1 Terriglobia bacterium | reverse complement strand
GGTCAGAACCTTCTATTCTAGCCTTTGCGCCCGCTCGGCGCGAGTGCTTCTGCGGGTATTCAACCCCTGCCGGTGAAGACAAGAGCGATTTAGGCAAATGGGAAAACCCACTGGAAGTTATGGAGGCGGGACCAGAAGCGTGGTTGGGATCCAGGATGTTGATGTGTCAAATGCGTCGCGATTGCGGATTGAGAGGCAGCACTTGCCTATCTTTGGTTCATGCCAACGGCAATTTCGCCCTGCCACTAGTGCTGATCTGCGGGGATCATCGGGGCACCGGATGGCGCGGCGCTCCGCCGCCAGAATTAAATCCTGTAGGGCGAGGGCGATCGGCCGATGATACTGCGGAAAACGGTTGCCAGGTCGAACAACAGTCCTGAAAGCGAGTGCCGATGGTAAATGTAACGCTCCACGATTTCCATCATTTTGGGGTCATTGACTTCGGCGTTGATCACAAGTACTTTTCCCACCATGCTCGGCAAGACCTCACCGAAACCGTAGCCGCGGGACGCGGGCCGGCGGTTTGAGCACCGAATATCCAGGATGGCGGTTTCAAAAGACCTCCGACTGATCATCGATATGTCGATTCCTGTGTTTGCAGTAACCACGCGCCTGCTGTCGATCTTTTTCACCAGGGTCAGAAGATTCTTGATCGCGCCTTCTTCTGAAACAGCCAGGACTTTTCTCTGCATCGAATTGTCAGCCATAAGGACTCCGTTTTAATCGTTTTCAACTTGCAATTCTAATCTTTTTGAGCCAATTACCTGCCTGAAGCCGCGTCCAGCCTTTATGCCACGCTATTCTTTACCGTTGGGCCGGACGGTCTTCACTCTCAATACATGCCCCTTTTCCATCTCGATCGTGTGACGCTCACATGGGCAGGCGGGCGGGAAACGATAGCAGGAGAGAGCATTTTTCCTCGCCGGTGCTCCTTAAATCGATAGAAACGCAGATAAAGGAGAGCCGTAACACTGAGGAACACCAGGAACTGCATGAATAGCATCATCACAAGCGCTCCTCCCACGTACCCACTTGCCACAACCGACAACTTATCCTAACCCTTACCCCTTGATCTGACAATATAACTTTAGTTCTACAGCATCTTTCTTAACGGCCGATCTTATTCTGTAACTTACAGAATTTAAAACCCTTAAAATCCTGCGGCGGCTTCGGTCCGAAGCTGGCCCGGCTGCATTTCAGACCAGGTTCCCATCTCCAAGTCGAAAAGATGGCCATTTGCATAGTTTTTACCCGGGGATACCAAGCCTTGACACACTCTGAGCACGGTGTTAGGTTCATTGCAACTGGATCATTAACAAAGGAGTTAAACCAAACTCCCGGTTTCAATGTTGGCTTAGGAATCTGTCTGTTAAAGCGGCGGGGTCGAAGCGCCTTTTTCCCCGGCATCCTTAACCGTACCGTTGTGGCGAAACTCGCAGATTGGCGCAACGCCGGCGCCCATGGACAAGACGCAATGGACAGGAGCGACACACCCACCCTGCTGATCCCTTTGTTGGCCCTGCTGGCGATTGTCTTTCCATTTGCCGTCAACCATCGCTCGGAAGCCCCTGCAAGCCAGAGCAGTTCCCAGCCACCGCCCGCTGCCAATCCGCAGAAGAACAAAATGCCGCAGGAAACCCAGGGCAGTCTGCGTCCGCACAGTGCGGCAAGGCTGATTGAAGATTTCCTGCATGCCCGGTCCGATCGAACCGGCTCTCAAGCCGGCGACCCTCGGAGCAGCTATTCACTGGATTTTATGATTGCCACGGTGCCGGATCCCGTCGATTCCCGCCTTCCCCAGATGTTTGACGCCGCAATCGATTCCATCCAGCGGGCGTTTGAAGCTGACCGGTACGTGCTGGACCGCTTTGATCTGGCGTGGTCAGAGCCGGCATCTGAGAGTGCGGGCTCGAGCTCCGGCCCGGCGGCCGAACCGCAGGAGGCGCGTTACCGCAGGGAACCGAGCCTCCTCCTGTTCCGGCAGCCTCCCGATCCGGACAACGGGCAGATTGAGGGAAGGCTGCTTCTGGTGTTTCTCGTGGGTGAAACGCCTACCAGCGGTCTCCAGAAGGCCGCGATGGCAAGCGCGTTGGTCCAATTGGCGAGCTTCTTCCCGTGGGGGCCGGGACCCGACAAGCCGCCCGCAGAGCTTTGCGCACTGGCGCAGAAGAATCCCGGCGGGACGATCAGGATATTGGGACCCACATTCTCCGGTTCAGCGGAATCGCTGGATTTCGAACTGCGCGACTGGCTGGACAAGGTTCGCGGGCCGGTGGCCAGGCTCGGCAAATTGCAGCGTAATTTCCGCATTGTTTCCGGCACCGCAACGGCCATCCATCCTCAAGATTTTTCGCCGTTTGCTGACGGTCGCCATCCGGGTTTTCAGGCCGTGGTGCCGCCAGACAATGAAGCCATGCAGGCCATCTTGGGCTATATCCGAAGGCTGGGGCGCGAAATCAGCTACAGACGGGTCGCCATGCTGACGGAGGGAGGAACGGTATACGGGCAGAACCAGGAATACGTGCCCAATCAGGCATCGTCTTCGCGGAGAGCGACACGGCGGCCGGGTGCGGCGGAACTGCAACCGGAGGTCATCAACCTGCCGTTTCCGCTGCATATTTCCCAATTGCGTGCGGCAACTGAAAAGCAGCGCCAGTCGCAGCAGAAATCGGCCACTGAGACCATTACCAATCCCTCGACGGTGATCCCGCTCGATGAAGGCGAAGCGTCGCAACCCAAAGAAACTCCTCCCTCGTTTTCGAGCCTCGAGGTGTCGTCAGCCGACCTGGTTCTCACCGGGCTTCTCTCAACCATATCGCGAGAGGGAATCCATGCGGTGGGCATCCTGGCCACCGACGTCCGCGACACCATCTTCCTCGCCCGCGAAATCCATCAGCACTGCCCGGGAACGCTGGTTTTTACCGTGGCCTCAGACCTGCTTTATTCGCACCCGGATGTGGGTGACTCTGCGCGCGGGATGCTGGTGTTTACCCCTTACCCCGCGTTTAACCTCGACCAGGTGTGGACGCCGCCCTTCTGGGGAGTGAAATCCCGCAGCCAGTTTTCAGGTCAGGATGCGGAAGGCGTCTATAACGCCACGCTGGTGCTGCTTGGCCGCGATGATTTGCTGCTCGATTATGGCGAGCCCTTCGGGCATGATTGCCCGCCTCAAAAACCCGATTGTGTGAAGCCGGAGTTGTGGGTTACTGCCGTCGGCCGGAATGGCCCCATGCCGATTACAACGCTGGCCTGGAAAGATCCTGCGGGTTACTCCCTGGGCATCAAGCAGACTTCGCAGATTGCGCCGCCAACTTTGAATGAACAGGGAATCTATACCAGCGGGTCGGCGCTTGGGATCGGGTGGATCTGCCTCTTTCTCGCAGGTCTGGGGTCGCTGCTGATCTACCGTTACCGCGCGCCTGGAAAACTGGAGCAGGAAGACGGTTCGGGTTGGACTTCGCGTCTGTTCGGCGAGCCCGTCAATCCCAAATACCGCGCGCAGGCCCGGCTGTTCCTGCTCGCGTCCCTGGTCTGCCTGTTTGCTGGGGACGTCGTCCTGACTGCGGTTTACTCCCTGCCTGCCGTTGCTGCCTGGCGACTGGGGACGCTTCCTCCCACTACAGATTTAAAGTGGCAGGCAGGACTCGCGATGGTTTCTTGCTTCGCGCTCGCAAGCCTGCTGGCGCTTGCAGGCGCGGTGGTGTTTGTCGGCCTGGCTTTCTGGAAACTTCCGCGGCCGCGTCATTTTCTTCAAAAGACGGTCACGACAGTTGTCTTTGCCGCCTGCGTCATTGCTCTTGTGCTGGCGCCGCGCCTTGGATTCGTCTGGCTGCGGACCGCCTGGGAGAATCCGGTGGAAGGAATCGCAACCCATTTGAGGGCCTTCGAATTCCTGCGAGGGCTGTCGCCTCTGGTGCCGCTCGTCTGCGTGGCTGTGGCGGGGTTCCTGTGGGCATTCTGTTCATTCTGGCGCCTGCGTATGATTGATGGTATCCGGCCGGCAAGCCGCGGAAGCAGCCGCGACGCACACATCCTGGGAGTAAGCACGGAATTCTTTACGGGCGTGGCCGATTTGGAATCCAAGGTCCGCGAGCGCCTTGAGAACGCTTCAGCCTTTCCAACAAGCTGGCACATCCTGGTGATTTCCGTGGGCTTCCTGCTGTTTGTCTGGATTTATCTGTTCGTCTTTCCTTTTGTGCCTTCCTATGAGGGTCTTGGCTTCTATTTTTTATTCAGTTGGGGCTTCTTCCTTGTGTACTTTGCGCTGACTACGGAATTCAGCCGGCTCTGGATGGTCTGGAGCGCCTTCCGGCGGTTGCTTCAGCGCCTGGCGTCGCTTCCCATGCAGGCTGCTTACGGACGTTTTCACGCCAATTTCCCCGGGCTTTCAAGAATCGATCTTGCCATTCCTCTGCAAAGCCTCACCGTGCTTTCGTATTCTGTCCATCAGGCTGGCCAGATGCTCCAACTCGCACTGTCGCTCGGATCATCTGGGGTGCTTTCTGGTGCTGATTGCCAAACCTTTGAGAATTGGGCATCACTCGGCCGGGACGCAGTGCCGGAGGCGGAAAGGAGCCTCGCGGAGGCGCTAGAAGCGGATGCGAGTGGAAAGTGGCGCCTGTCTGTTGAAAAAAGGTCGCAATGCCAGGAAGCTCTTGGCAGGCTGACGCATGCCACGGCCATTATCCTGGAGCCTCTATGGCGGCGGGCGAAGAATTCCGCGCCGCCTGCACAATCGCCGCCGGAATTGCAGATGTTCCGCGAACTCGGAGAAGAATTTCTGGTTGGCCGCGTGGTGCTGCTCATCGCCTACGTTCTGCCGTCACTGCGCAAACTTGGAACCTTTGTTCTCTCCGGATTGCTGCTGATGTTGTTCTCCGTCATGTTCTATCCCTTCCTTCAAAAAAACCATTTCCTGGCCTTCAACTGGATTGTGATCCTCAGTTTCGTGGGGCTATCGCTACTGGTGATGTTGCAGATGGAACGCGACGCCATCCTGAACCTGCTGAACGGAACGGAACCGGGCCAGGTTACCGTGACCCGCCACTTTACTTTCCGCATTCTCAAATACGTGATGGTTCCGATCCTGCTGTTGCTCAGCGCGCAGTTTCCTGACACAATCGGACAAATCATTTCATGGTTCAGCACAACGCAAGGGCATTAGTGGACCGCGGGACCCAGGCGCAGATTTGACCTGAACCCAGAAAGTCCCGCTGCCCTGATGTGTTCCTGGCCGCGTGTCCGGCGCGTCCATTGCAGCGCGCGTAGTATACTGTGCGCGGCGGCAAAAGCGGGAACGCGGTACAGGAGGCTTTCATGGAACGGGAATACGCATTTGAGATGGTGACTTCCGGCATCCGGTATGGCGCCGGGGTCACGCGCGAGCTGGGAGCGGAGCTCAGTGATCTCGGAAGTCGGCACATTCTGGTTTTTACAGACCCGAACCTGCGGAACCTGCCGCCGGTTGCAACGGTGCTTGAATCGCTGAGCGCGAGCAAAATCCGCTTTTCCGTTTTTGACCGTGTTCGCGTGGAGCCCACTGACGAATCTTTCCAGGAAGCGATTGCGGCGGCGCGCTCCGACGATTTTGACGCGTTTGTTGCCGTGGGCGGCGGCTCAACCATGGACACCGCCAAGGCCGCCAACCTTTACGCGTGCTATCCCGCTGACTTTCTGGAATACGTCAACCCGCCGATTGGAAAAGGCCAGCCCGTGCCCGGGCCGGTCAAGCCGCTGATTGCCATTCCCACCACCGCCGGCACCGGCAGTGAAACCACCGGCGTAGCCATCTGCGACCTGACGGCGCTCCATGCCAAAACGGGCATTGCGCACCGCCGATTGAAACCAACCATCGGCCTTGTGGACCCGGAAAATACCCGGACGCTGCCGCCGGCCGTGGCTGCCTCCGCGGGACTCGACGTGCTTTCCCACGCCATTGAATCCTACACCGCGCTGCCGTTCCACGAGCGCCCGCGCCCGGACCGGCCCATCATGCGTCCGGCCTATCAGGGTTCAAATCCTGTCAGCGACGTCTGGAGCCTTGAAGCGCTGCGGCTGACGGCAAAGTATCTCAAGCGCGCCGTGGCCGATCCATCAGATGACGAGGCGCGCGGGTTCATGCTGCTGGCCGCTTCCTACGCCGGCATTGGATTCGGAAACGCCGGAGTGCATCTGCCGCACGGCATGTCCTACCCGGTGTCGGGGCTTGTGCGGAGTTTCCGGCCCAGCGGCTACGTCGTAGACCATCCTATTGTGCCGCATGGAATCTCAGTGATCCTGAATGCCCCGGCGGTCTATCGCTTTACGGCGCAGGCTTGCCCGGAGCGCCACCTGAAGGCGGCGGAAATCCTTGGCGCAAAAGTTTCGGATGCCAGGGCGGAAGACGCCGGCAAAATTCTTGCCGACCGCGTGGTTGAGTTCATGCACGACCTGAAAGTTCCCAACGGCCTGCGTGCGCTCGGCTACGAATCCTCAGACATTCCAAAACTTGTGGAAGGTACTCTGCCGCAACACCGCGTCACCAAGCTTTCTCCCCGGCCCGCCGCGGCCGATGACCTGGCCCGGCTTTTTTCTGATGCCATGACCGCGTGGTAGGCGAGGTTCGCTTCACACGCGAATCTAAAGATGACGAGACTGGCATGGTGTAGGAGACATGACAGTGCCAGGAAAGCCTGACTGTGTATCCATGATGCGAAAGGTGGGCTTACATTCCCTGGCCGTTTGGCAAGTTTCGGTTATTGGCTGCGGACATCCTGGAGTGCCTGGTCGAAGGTGACGACTCGGCCGCCGTGCTGCTGCTGGTAGGCGTCTGCCTCGTTCTTGCTGGCGAATGCGACTAGTACGGGCAGACATCGGTCGTAGACGCGCATGTCTGTTCCCTGTCCCGGTACGCGCTGCACGGCAGGGTCGTGGCGGGTGCAATATTGCACATCGCCGCCCATGTCGTAATAGGCCGACCGCGCGGGAATCAAACGTCCGCTGTTGAAATCGGTGGCCATCTCCTTGCGCGCTTCTCCGGGGTGGTTCAGCATGTGGTGCATAGCGCATCCGGGGCAGCAGGCGTAGATCGTGCCATGGGCCGTTTCTATCCTGAATCCCGTCTGCCGCGAGATCATGCGGCCGCAAATCTGG
>JBJKQZ010000245.1:0-6395 GCA_046704865.1 Terriglobia bacterium | reverse complement strand
AGGCAACTTACGCACCTCCGGTAAAGATTCCAGCTGGTTCCCTCGTAGAATTCCGGGTTACTAGTTTTGACGTGAACCACAGCTTCGGTGTCTTTTCACCCTCAGGACACCTGATGGGCCAGGTGCAGGCGATGCCGGGTTATGTGAATCGCTTGCGCCTGCGTTTTACCAAGCCGGGAACCTACTGGGTGTTCTGTCTTGAACTGTGCGGCATGGGCCACCACCGCATGCGCGGTGAATTCGAAGTGGTTCCCAACAAGACAGATTCCATGAGTCCAACCGGGACTGCGAGAGAAGCACATGCCGGGGCCTGATTCCCTTACACCTCAGGAGGAGATGGGGCGGACTCCAGCAAAAGATTCACCCGACTTCAAATCCAGTCTGCAAGACCCGAAATCTGTTCGGCGATTTCAATTGTCCACGACGCTCTGGATGGTCCTTGCCAGTCTTTTGTTCCTGACCTTCAGTCTGGATGGATACTTCCTGCGCCTGTACCAATCGAAGTTCTTTCCTACCATGCGTCCGGATTGGTTCTACGCTGTGCTCACGCTGCACGGCGTGGGGATGGTGGGCCTGTGGTTTGTGGCGGGCATGGCGGCGGTGAGTTATCTGCTGGTTCGATACGTACGCCCACCGTTATGGGCGTCGTGGGTGGCCTTTGCCGGAACGATAATTGGTTTTGGACTTTTGCTTGTAGCGACAACAGACGGCCTGTTTGGAACAGGCTGGTACTTTCTCTATCCGTTGCCATTTTATTCGCAGGGTACCTGGCCGCCGTGGGCCACCGTATGCTTTTTTGCGTCGATGGTGACCCTCACCAGCGTGTGGCTGATCTGGTCGGTGGCATTGATAGCAGCAATTCTCCGGCGCTATCCGCTGCGTTATGCCCTGGGATGGCATTACATTTTGGGGCGGGGAAATCACCAGGGGCCGGAAGTTCCACCGATTGCTCTGATTACTGTCGTGGCGCTCCTTCCCGGCGTGGCGGGCTGTGTGGATGCATTTGCTGTGTTCGCTGTTTACTTCCTCCAGTGGCAGGTGAAAGGTTTTGACGCCAATGCTTTGCTGATGAAGAACCTTACCTTCTTTTTTGGCCACATGATGGTGCACGCCACGATGTACCTTGGTGTGGCGGTTGTCTATGAAATGCTTCCCCGCTTCAGCAACCGCACCTGGAAGACAAATAGAATTATCGCGTTGGCGTGGAACGCTGTTCTTGCTATGGTTCTCTTTGCATATTTCCATCATCTTTACATGGACTTTGTCCAGCCGCGCATGTTACAGGTGATGGGGCAGATGATGTCATACTTCAGCGCCGTGCCTGCGGCGGTAGTGTCCATCTTCGACGGGCTTCTGGTGGTTTACGGTTCGCGGATGCGCTGGACGATTGCCTCCATTTTCATGTTCCTTGGACTAATGGGATGGGCCATTGGCGGTGTGGGGGCGGTGATTGATTCCACGATTTCCGTCAATTCAGTTTTTCACAACTCGCTCTGGGTGCCTGCACACTTTCACACTTACTATCTGATGGGCGTTGTGTTGATGGTGATGGGATTCGCAAGCCACCTGGGAGTCGAATTAAGCCGAATGCCGGAAACCCGCTTTGTGCGGCGAGTGATCGTGACACTTTTTTTAATCGGCGGATATGGATTCGTTCTTATGTTTTTCTGGGCGGGTGCACACTCGATTCCGCGCCGTTACGCCGAATATCCTCAAGAACTTGCCTGGGGCACTCATGACGCTCGTGTCAGCATCATCTTTATAGGAATTTTTGTTCTGGGATTGCTGCTCTTTCTCTGGCAAACCGGAAAGCGCTACCTGAAGATCTTCTGGACACAGTTCAGGAAAGGACAGATGGGTGAGTACGTAACCTGAGCGTGGGTCCAGACGCATTTAATTCTGGTTCAACCATGAGGGCTGGACAGGTATAACGCGTCAGGTTTGGATGCCCAAGTCCTTGAGGGCTGCTCCGGCACCGGAAAGATTTTCAAGCTTCATCTCAGAGTATTTCCGGGACAGGATGACTCCCGGCGCGCCCGCATTGAACGCGGCTTTCACAGCCCCTCGAACATCTGAAGGCTGCGTCTTTTTTTGTCCCTTCCCAGTGGGTATGTCGATGTCGATTCCAGGATAGATTGTCAACTCGCTGAACCGTCCGGGAACATCTTGCGAACTCGCGGGACCGGCAAGATCAGTGTTGGGAGCCGCTACGCCCATCCTGGCCGATTGAACGTCGTCAAGAGCCCGCTTCGTTTCCCGGTATACGTAATCCGATGAGAACCCGGCGGTGGGCAGCTTGTCGAGCGGAGCTTCGCCCTGATATCCCAGTATCTTGTAGTAGAGCTCCAGCACGGACTGCGCTGGTGCATCATGCCAGATGGTTGAATGCACTCCCTCAATGTAGTTGGCCATTCGCGGGCCGGCACAATTGTTGTACATGCAGATCTTCAGCATGTCTGCAAACTGACCTAACTTCCGGTAATCCTGTTCAGCGCGGTAAAAGGGGTTAAATGAGTTGAGGTGCATGATGTGGAAACCGGCTTCGACGTTTGTGTTGATGCTTTTTACTGTTCCGTAAATCAGTCCGTAGACCTCGCGCTGGCTGTCGGTCCAGAACTTTTCCCAGGCAAGGATTTCAGGGTATTCAAGCAGCAGCCGCCAGAACGTGACAAAATAACCGTCGCTTGGCCGGGGCTGCGACCAGGCTGCCCGTACCCACTGGTCAAGCTGCATCAATCCCTGCCGTGCGCGTTCGACTTTGATACCCTGTTGCTCTCCTTTTCGCGTGCAGTACTCGCAAAAACAGGTCAAAACGGCCTGCCCTTGTTCGGCGTCGATCGCATTGTTCAGCGCTCCCTGCCGCTCAGAGCACCACATAACACCATCAACGTCGTAGGACTTTGTCCAGTCCTCGACCATGGAAACGAGAAAGTTGCGGATGTATGGGTTGTTCAGGCAAGCCTCATCAGTCTTGCGCCCGTAAACGTCAACCTCGGCAGCCTTCTCAAAATTGTCCAACAGGCGGGGATTATAGACATCCTCGAACCAGCAGATGCATTTCATCCCACGCTTTTTCGCCCTGGGAACAACTTCACCCAGCACGTCAAAATTGCCCAGGTCTGGCGCCCTGAAATTCTTGAAGATGGTGTCCTGGTAGTATTCAGGGTGGACTTCGGCGTAATCACCGCCGTGGAATGTATCTGTGTCATATTTCTGTACGCCGTGGTCGGGAAGCGGGTGGCCAGGAATTTGCCTTCCCTCAATACCCCGCCCGTAACTGAAGACCGCAATCAGGAGGGTATTTACGCCGGCGCGTTCCTGCACAGTATCAAGCACTTTGTCCACCCCCTCGTCGCTGAACGACACAGCCGGCACCTGGATGGCGACGACCTTCTTTTTCGATCCGGATTCACCGCCGCCCGCTGCCTGCAGGCCGGCGGGAATCGCCGCCTGGCTTATGCCCGCACGGCCTCCAACAGCCGCTACAGACGCGGCCGCAACGTTCTTGAGAAAGGTGCGCCGGGACGGTTCTCTGGTTTGGACTTCCGTGTCATCCTTTATTTTGCTGTTCAGCTCAGGTTCGTCGTGGCGCATTCCGTCTCCCCTCCGTTTTCATCTTTTTACTTGTTGCAAGGCTATCATCCGTTTCTTTACGATGCATGGCGGCCATTGGGTCGCAGCGTAAGTGTGCCGTCTTCATTCAATTTCTGATGGCATGCCCACTGCACCGGATACCGCATCCCTTTCACTTCAATTTCCGCTCTCAGCTTCAGCCCCTGCCATTTTGTCTCCTTAGGCAGCACAAATTGCGCCTGGCGGATCTTTCCCGGCAACGGATATCCAGGGTCCAGGCACCCGCTCCTCAGCACTTTCCCTTCCGGCGTTTCTACGCTCACTCGCAGCACCCCGGGAACACCCGCGATGCCATCATTGGCAAAACCAATGATCAGGCCGAGGTACCCGTTATCCTTGTAGCTCCAGATGAACGACGGTCTCACCCGGTAACCGATGCGGCTGTTGATTCGGTCAAACCATTTCGGAAACGCATGGTACCAGCTCGCCAGGTTGGCCGCGCTGATGCCATGGAAATTCCACAGTGACCAGTAATTGGCGCCGACGTCCATCACGTGTGCAATGGCGTCGTCTGAAGGTGATATTCCTTCATCCACGCGGGCGGATTGCGGGGATGAAGCCGGGATGCCCTGCTCAATCATGACACCGATCCAGGGTGGACGATTGCTGAGTGCTTCAATCTGCTCATTCTCAATAAAGATCGTATCGCTCCGCATCCAATTGTTACTGCGGACTGTGCGGTCGAGAACTTCTGAGTTTCCAACATGGCTGTAATCCGGCTGAGTGTTGGTGAGCAGGGGCGTTTTTGTAAAATGCTCGAGCTGCACTTCCAGCATGTGCACCCACGTTCGTTCGGCCGTCTGGTAATCCGGAAACGGAGTATTGGTAAACGGCCAGGTATGGCCTTCTCCCCAGAACCCGTACATGAAAGTATCCATGAACTCAATGATGGGACTGCCGTTAAATTCTGCTGCAAGCAACTCGATCAATTCCTTGAACGCCTGCTGGAAAAAAGGATTGTCAAACCGAGGCTGATAGTGCGCGTCCGGATTGTTCTCCCGCTTTGCGCCGGGCCAAGTTCCGCCGGTCAGTTTTACCATCGGCACTTTGTCGAGGACAAACTGAGGAAGGGCATGCTGGTTGTAGTAGTCCGGAGCACTCATCTGGATTCGGAACCCAATTCGCTTGTTGTACTTTTTTGCCAGGGCAAAAACCTGCTTCAGGTAATCCGGGAAATCGAGGCGACCGGCTCGCGGCTGGACTTCTCTCCATGTGGGGCGGACGTAGAGTTTGTGTCCCAAAGGGAAACGAACGAGATCTTCAATTGCCTGCGGAATGTTGTCTGACTTGATCTCTGCAGTTCCCATGTCTGCCGTGATGTAAGTTACAAGCCCCTTGCCATAGCCGGGCACTACTTGATCCGACGGTGTGGTGGTCATGACGACCTCATCACTGGGGATGACGGCGTCGGGAGGGTACTGTGGAAAGGGTCCCTGGTTCAGCCGGTCATGCGCCTGAGGACCTGAGCCAAAATCGTATTTACCCCAATTGTGAGCTGGAACGATCGCCTGGGCCGGCCTTGCACCAACGCCCGCAGCCACTGCCAACGCACTACCGTTCTTCAGAAAGTCTCTACGATTCATCGGAATCATGTCCTCCTTGTTTTCCAGACAACCACGAAATACTGTGCAGATTAAAATTGTCTTTCGTCTATTGTTCCAATCCCGATCTGTTCAGTCGGCAGGCATGAGATGAGCGGCACCTTTTGATTGCCGCCCTGCTATTCTGACGCACTCTCCACGCCGCATAGCGTGTGACGCCAGTCTATTCAGTGCTTTTCGGATGGGGTGATCCCGCCAGAGTTGTTGTCCCTTTCTTTTCCTTTGCCTTCAACTGCTCGAACAGTTTCATTTGCTCCATGCCTTCTTCGCGACGGCCCAGGCGCAGATACGCTCGTGCCAGGGCATAATGCGTCCGGCTCGGCTTTGGGTCGAGCTTTACAGAGAGTTCGAGTTCCGGCAGTGCTTGTTCAGTCCGGCCCTGGGTCAAGTCAAGGTTGCCCAGCAGATAATGCGCTTCTGCAAGCGAATTATCGAGAGAAATGGCCTTCTTTAATAGAGCAACCGCCCGAGCTTCCGTTTTGCTGCCGTTGGTTCCCCGGTAAACAAGAAGCATCCTTCCATATTGCAGATACAGGTTTGCATCTTTGGGGTAATAGCCGATGACTTTTTCAAAGGTGGTCTGCGCAGCATCGATCTTCCCGTCGTCCACCTGGGCCGAGGCGAGACCGAGCAGCGATTCGCGGTCAGAGGGGTTGAGTTCCACGGCTTGAGCGTAGGATTTTTCAGCCGCCTTCAATTCACCCATCTTATATTGGGCGAGGCCTAGAAACCGGTATGCCTGGTAGGAATGCGGCGCCACCTGGACAGCCTTGCGCGCCGCAACCAGCGCCCCGTTGTAGCGATTGTCGTGGAGCAGCATCATTCCCACATCCAGGTAATTCGACTCGCGGGAAGGAGCGAGGTCCACGGCCCGGTCCATGTGGGCGACAGCTTGCTTGATGTGGTCCTGTTTGAACTCGCACCACGCCATGAGGTCTTCAATGTCAGATGTGTCATAGCCTGCGTTAAGTAATTGCTGAAGTGTGGCGAGGCTCACAGGGAAATGTCCCGCGTGGTACTGCGCAAGCGCAATGTTATACCCAAGTTTTGCCTTGTCCGGGTAAGTCGACTGGATTGATTGGAACAGTCGCTCAGCCACGTCAAAATCTCCTGATTGGTCTGCAACCTGCCCGCCCAGGAATACGGCGTCCGGGTCTTCAG
>JBJKQZ010000244.1:0-3413 GCA_046704865.1 Terriglobia bacterium | reverse complement strand
GATCCATTCTCCACAAAACGCCGACGTTTATTTCACAATACCGGCGGGAAAATTGGAACGACTCCGAACGGGATGGACTGACCGAACGACGAGGGTCAGTTTTGAAACGGAAAAGGGTACAACACTTAGTGACTTGACGTTCGACAATCTGGCTTACACGGAGGACAATCCGGTTGCTCCAGGGTCATTCGCTGCAACGATGCCTTGACCTCTATACGGATGCCGTACGCTTAAAAGACTGTTCAGGGGGTAAGGATTGAAACCAACTTCTCATTTTCGTGACTGGGTTATGTTGCTTGTCAGCAACTTCATCTGGGGCAGCCAATTTGTCATGGTCAAGGTTGCACAGGAACAGATGGGACCCGTGTTCGCCACATTTTTCCCGATGACGATTGCAACCTTGATCTTGATCCCTATTGTCCGCAGGGAGAACAAGAAGAACCAAAATCAGTCGGGCACAGGCCGGATGCCTATGGCCGACGTGCGTGATTTTATCTTGATCGGGGTGTGCGGGCAGGTTGTTGCTCAGTTGTTTGTGACTTGGGGAGTTCGCCTTTCCCTGGCCGAAAACGCTGCCCTGTTGATGTTGTGTCTGCCTGTTTCCACTGCTGTGATGGCGTATTTCTTTCTGGGCGAGCGAATGAGTTTAATTCGATGGATCAGCTTCGCCTTGGCGATCGCCGGGGTGCTGGAGTGCTCGGGGATCAACTGGGGCTCGCTGGATTTTACGAGCGGGAAATTCCTGCTTGGAAATGTGCTGGTCTTTTGTAGCGTTAATGGGAGCGCATTTTATAACGCCTATAGCAAGAAGCTGCTTGGCCGGTACACTCCTCTCCAGGTTCTTCTCTATAGTTACTACGCGGTGTTTGTTTTCATGCTTCCGATTACGGTTTACAGTGAGCCCGTGAGCTTTCTTCATTTGACACATTTCTCGCTTGCCGTCTGGGCAGCCCTGATGGTGCTGGCCGTTTTGCAGTACGGACTTTCGATGGTGCTGTTCCTGAATGTCTTGTCGCGGCTGGATGCAACGCAGGCTGCCCTTTCGAACTATCTCATTCCATTTTTTGGTGTGTTGATAGCGGCCGCATTGCTTGGTGAACGGCTTACGCGGTTCATGGTTCTTGGAGGTCTTTTGGTCTTGGGCAGCACTCTGTTGATCACCGTGTATGAAGAAAGACTCCAAAAGAAGAGTGCCTGAGCGCTCTTCAGCAGGGACAATTTCGTCCGGGAGACCCTTTTGAGTTCTTCGAAGGAGCCGGTTGATTCGGGGTGGGCCGGTTTTTTCACCTATGGCAAAAAAAGGGAGTCGACTGGAAGGAAAGTTATTTAGGCGGAAGGTTTCCACAATTGACTCCTCGAATGGGAGGTTGGGATGAACGAAAAAGTTCTTCGCGAATACGTTGTCAGACTGCTCATGGTGGTGAGCTTAGTGCCTCTTGCGGCGGGAGCCTTGCGTGCGCAGGGGTATGTAAACGCACAGTTGCCCTGGCATAAGGCTGTCCTGGATTCCCAGGGCAAGCTTCTGTCCTGGTACCATCCGGAAGAGAACCTTGGATACGACAAGGTCCTGCACCTGGGCTGGGATTTCCTGGAGAATAAGGTTCCCAACGATCCTAAAACGGGGCTCAAGATTTACCTGATCAATTCTGTCTTCAATGGAAAAACCTTGCTGGGGATGTACTGGCAGCACAATCCCGCCATGGTCTACGGCTCGATGGTGGATTCGCTGGTTGCCTGGTATCCCTACTCGGGCGACGAGCAGGCCAAAGCCGTGGTTCGCCGGATGCTGGACTACCAGTTGGCACACGGAACCACTCCGGCAGACTGGAAATGGCCCGATGTGCCCTTTGCCACAGCCTGCGGCGATGATCCCGACTACGGACATTGCATTCAAGATATGCCACATGAGTTCTTTGGTGGGATTGAAACTGACAAGCTCGGTGAACTGGGAATCGGCTACGTGCTTTTTTATGAGATGACCGGCGACCAGAAATATCTGGAGGCAGGGATCCATTGTGCCAATGCCCTGGCCGAGCACGTCCGGCCTGGAGATGCTGATCATACCCCCTGGCCTTTCCGGGTGGATGCACGCACGGGAGCCGTTTTGGACGGCGAAGAGTACGGCGGGATTATCGCTTCCTCGCTTCGTCTGTTTGATGAACTGATTCGGATCAAAAAAGGCAATATTGCAAGCTACCAGAAGGCCCGCGACATGGCCTGGAAATGGGTGCTGGACAATCCGCTGAACCAGGGCAGCAAGGCCTGGGACAAGTGGAGCGGCTATTTTGAAGACGTGCCGAAAGACACAAAGAACCTCAATCAGCAGGCTCCTGATTATACCGCCTACTACATTCTAAGCCGGCCTAACCCGGCGGCCATTGACCCACACTGGGTTGACCATGTTGGCCATCTGATCGACTGGGTGCGGCATTACGAAGGGCTTGGACCCTTCTCTGGTGCTTGGGCCATCAACGAGCAGCATCGTCCCGACATCATTCACGGGAACGAGAGTGGCTGCTGCTCGCGTGCCGGCGATGGGAGTGCCACGGGCCGCTGGGCCGCGATTAACGCTCTATACTACGAAAGGACCGGCGACCTGCAGGCCAAGAAGGATGCGTTCCGATCTCTGAATTACGCCACCTATTATGCGGGGTCGGATGGCAGGATCTCCTGCTGCGGGACGGACTACGGTGACGACGGGTACTGGTGGAGTGACGGCTACGCCGATTACCTGCGACATTTTAACTGGGTAATGGGAGCCATTCCGGAGTGGGCGCCCAAAGGGCAGAACCATTTATTGCAATCCAGTTCCGTGGTGCAAAAAGTTACGTATGGTACGCATAGCATCGAATACAAAACGTTTGACGCCTCGGCTACGGAGGTGCTGAGGCTCAATTTCCAGCCACGCACAATCACGGCAGGTGGCGTGGCGCTCCGCCAAGAGAAGGATCTGTCCAAAGACAGCTACACGGTACAATCACTGCCCGGTGGCGATTATGTCGTGCGAGTCCGGCACTCCAACTCAGGTGAAGTCGCCATTCAGGGCTAATGTACAGTCGATTACAGCATTCGGTATGAGTAGCTCGCGTCTCATCAAGGAAGGCGCTCCGAGAGACCGCGTGGTTAAGGTGCAGGAGAGCCTGATCAAGCGGGCCTATTCCGCTACGATTACTTTTGTCAATTTCTTGAGCTTCCGCAGCGCGCGGGGATCCACGTTGTTATCCGTAATGACAAGGTCGCACGTTTGTATTGGACATAAATGATATAAGGCTTCAGTACCAATCTTGCTGCTGTCGGCTAGTAGAATGCGTTCCGCAGCTGAATCGAACAAAGCCATAGGGAAATCCTGATCATTTACCATCACGCCTATCTTAAAGGACAACGCAGCCGCTCCAAAGAAGGCCTTCTTTGCG
>JBJKQZ010000243.1:0-8817 GCA_046704865.1 Terriglobia bacterium | reverse complement strand
GACGTTGACAATCCGGTAGCCGGCTGCGTCCAGCAGTTCACAGGCGCGCCGCAGGAACATCAGGCTTGAGGCGTTGTGCCATTCGGGCGAGGTATCAGGGAAGTGCCGCCCGATGTCGCCAAGTGCGGCCGCGCCCAGCAGCGCGTCGCACACGGCGTGGGCAAGGGCATCGCCATCCGAATGGCCCACCGGCCCCAGTTCATACGGAACATGCACGCCGCCCAGAATAAGTTTTCGCCCGGCTGCCAGCCGGTGGATGTCATTGCCAAAACCGATTCTGTGCGTGGAGTTGGATTTCAAAGTTTTCTCTCCGTCCGCGCGGTAACTGCGTGGCGCATGGGTCCGGCTCTATTTTACAGGGACTTGATCTTACAGGAGCGGCTTTGCGCGGCGTTCGGCCTGCTCATGCTCCTGCGCAAAGAAAAGTCGCGCCAGCGGCAAATCAGAAGGCTTGGTAATCTTGATGTTCCGGTCTGATCCCATCAGCACGGCGACGCTGCCGCCCAGGCGTTCCACCAGGCTGGCCTCATCGGTTCCCTCGTAGCCGTCTGCCTCTGCGCGGTCGCAAGCTTCCTTGAAAATGTCATACCGGAAGGCCTGGGGCGTTTGCGCCAGCACTATGCGTTCACGCGGAATGGTACCCAGGATCATTTGCCGCTCCACCTGTTTTACCGTATCAACGCTGGGAATGCCAAGGATCGCCGCGCCGGACTTGCGCGCCGCTTCAACCGACAGATGGATCATCTCCGTTGTGACGAACGGACGAACGGCGTCATGGACCACCACAATCTCTGTGTCGGCGGGAGCTCTCTTGAGACACAGCGCAACGGTCTGCTGGCGGGTGGCGCCGCCCGAAATCAGGTGGACGGGCTTGCTGAACTGCTCCTTTTGCAGTTCCGCATGGGCGCGTTCCATATCCTCGGGCCGCAGACCCAAAAAGATCTCATCAATGGGCTCGGCGTCGTTGAACTTGCGGAGCGTGTGGACCACGATGGGAACGCCGTCAATGGAAAGAAACTGTTTCGGTGTTTCTCCGCCCATACGGACGCCAGCGCCCGCAGCGGGGATGATCGCTAAGACTCTCATTGCAGGTATTCGTCCCGTTCCGCCCGGCCGGAAGCCCGGCTTATTCAGGAGAGCTCGATCCGGCGCTAAGACTCCACCATTTCAGCGCGTGGTTTGTTGTTGTCGTATTTTCCAAAGATCATCTTTCCGGCCGTTGTTTGCAGCACGCTGGTCACGGAAATGTCGATGGTCTTGGAAATCATCTTCTTCGCATTATCCACAACAACCATCGTACCATCATCAAGGTACGCAACGCCCTGATTGTATTCCTTGCCCTCTTTCAGGATGAATACCCGCATTATTTCGCCCGGAAGCACTACGGGCTTCAAGGCGTTGGCCAGCTCATTGATGTTCAGCACGGTGACGTGCTGGAGCGAAGCCACCTTGTTCAGGTTGAAGTCATTGGTCAGGATTTTCCCCTCGATCTTCTTGGCCAGCTCAATCAGCTTTAAATCTACTTCACGGACCTGAGGGAAGTCCTCTTCCACGATCACGACCTGCACGGCAGGGAGTTTCTGTATCCGCTGCATCACGTCCAGTCCGCGGCGGCCGCGGGCGCGCTTCAACGGATCGGTGGAGTCAGCCACCAGTTGCAATTCGCGAAGGACAAATTGCGGCAGCAGGAGGGGACCCTCGATGAATCCGGTTTCGCAGATGTCCGCAATCCTGCCGTCGATGATTACGCTGGTGTCAAGGATTTTGCTGCTCTTCCTGCCCTGGCGCTCAGCAGAGAAAATCCCGCCCATGGCAGCCAGGTTCAGCAGATCGCCCTTGGATGCGCCTACCACCAGGCCCACATAGCCCATCAGGAGCAGAAGGGTGATTTGAACATACGAAATAGAAGCTTTTTCCAGTGATGTCAGGCTCAGCAGGTGGCTGATCACCAGCGCGCCTGTCACGCCCAGAGTTCCGCCTACGACCGCGCCGATCAGCCGCTTAAGGCTGGCCTGCCTCAGCCGCATTTCGATGAAAACCACCGCTGACGCCAGTGCTGCCCCAACCAGCGAAGAAACCAATGAAGACCAATGAAATGGCCGCAGATGATAGGCGGCGGTGATGACGGAAATAATGAAGACGACTCGAAGAGACGCCATTTCCCATGACATGAATTGCGAGCTCCCTTCTGTATAATTTCGTGACTATAACCTTGAGCATGTTGCCTCTTTTTCGGGGCAGACATACTTCACCGTGGCGCTAGTATAACACTTCTCCAAATGTCTTAGCCAAACAAGATATTGCTGATTTTACAATAAATTAACAAGCTTGAGACGGCTTCTGTTCATGAAGTTCCACCACGCCTGCGAATCTACTTTTTCGACCTTGACTTGATCACGATCGGGCTGCCAATAAAGCCAAAACTTTCGCGGATGCGATTCTCCAGGTATCTCTCCACAGAAAAGTGCAGCTTGCCGGTGCGGTTGGTAAAGGCGACGAAGGTGGGCGGGGAAACAGCAGCCTGGGTCAGATAATAGATCTTCAGCGGGCGGCCCTGGAAGCTGGGAAGCCGTCTGAGGTCGAGTGCCTGCAGGAAAGTATTAATCTGGGCGGTGGGAATGCGAACGTTCCGTGCCGCGGCCACTTCGGCGATCAAGCGCCACAATGTCTCCAGCCGCTGGCCTTTCAGCGCTGAAATAAAGGCGATTGGCGAATAATCCAGAAACTTCATGCGTTCCCTTAATTTCTGTGTGTAATCGCGCGTAATGGTGGGGCCTTTACGGATGGCGTCCCACTTGTTCACCACCAGAATGACGGAGCGGCGGCTTTCATGCGCGTAACCGGCAATGTGAGTGTCCAGGGCGGTCACGCCTTCTTCGGCATCCACAATAAACAGCGCAATGTCGGACTGCTCCAGATGTTTGCGCGCCTGGATCACGCTCAACTTTTCAGCCAGCAGTTTGGTTTTGCCTTTGCGGCGGATGCCGGCGGTGTCAATAAAAACGTACTTTGCGCCGCCGCGTTCCACTTCCACATCCACCGCATCGCGCGTGGTGCCGGCAATGGGCGTGACGATGGACCGCTCCTGCCCGCACAATCGGTTGAGCAACGTTGACTTGCCGACATTGGGCCGTCCGATGATGGCGATCCTGACGGGAGCTTCAGGACCGGCCGCCACTTCCTCTGCAGCCTGCAAATCCGCGGTGACATGGTTGAGCAGCTGATCGACGCCCAGTCCGTGCTCGGCGGAAACCGCGAACGTATCCTGCACGCCCAGCCGGGCAAACTCCGCCGCCAGTGGAGCGTGCATGGGGAGATCAATCTTGTTGACAGCCACGGAAAGACGCTTGCCGGTTTTTCGAAGCAGCGTGCAGAGTTCCTGATCGAGCGGCAAAACGCCTTCGCGCCCGTCCACCACCAGGATCAGGTGCGCCGCGCGGTCAATCGCCATCTGCGCGTGCCGCATGATTTCAGCCGGTATCGTGTCCCGGTCCTGCGGAATGATTCCGCCTGTGTCCACCAGTTTGAACTGGCGTCCCTGCCACTCCGCATTGCCCTCAATGCGGTCGCGGGTCATGCCGGGTTCGTTGCCCACCAGGGCCCGGCGGCTGCCGACAATGCGGTTGAACAGCGTGGATTTGCCCACGTTGGGACGTCCGAGAATCACAATCAGCGGTAACTTTGGCATAGATTCCTTAACCGCGGCGCGGTGGCAGTCGGGCTGAAAGCTTCTGTGCTATTCTTGCCAGTGAGCGTCCAGCTCGGATTTCCAGTCTAACGGAGGTTGCAGATTCCCGCCAGACTGACCCCCATACGGTAATGGCTTGTTGGGGTTTTGCAGCACCGGGTTTCAACCCGGCACAACTCCCGTTGGCAGGCTTGAAGGCCGGCGGTTCTTCGCAGTTTTGAACATGGGCATCAAGAATCGAGAAACAACGGAAAAAGTACCGCTTGAGCGCATCTTTGGTTCCTCGGGCTGGCTGGCGCGCCACCACCCCGGCTTTGAATACCGGCCGGGCCAGTTGGAAATGGCTGAGGCCATTGAGTCCTCCGTCGAAAACGGCCAGCACCTGATCGTGGAAGCCGGCACCGGAACAGGGAAGACGCTCGCCTACCTGGTGCCTTTGATTCGCATCGGGCAGCGGGTGGTGATTTCAACCGGAACCAAGAACCTGCAGGAGCAGCTTTTTTACAAGGACATTCCTTTTATCCAGAAGCTGTTTCCCAGGCTGCGCGCAACTCTGATGAAGGGCCGCCAGAATTATCTGTGCCGTCAAAAACTCTATGACATTGAAAAGCAGCCGGTCCTGAGCGGGCTGGAAGAGGTTGACCTTTACCAGCAACTGCGCGAGTGGGAAACACGCACGGAAACCGGCGACCGCGCGGAATTGCAGAACCTTTTGGACTCGAGCGAGCTGTGGTCGCGGGTGGACGCGCGGCGCGAAACCTGCACCGGCCAGAAATGTTCACAGTTAGACCGATGCTTCATCACCTGGATGCACCTGCGCGCGGCAGAATCCGACCTGATCATCGTGAACCATCATCTCTTCTTCGCGGACCTCGCGCTGAAGCAATCCGATTACGCCAGCCTGCTGCCCGACTACACGGCGGTGGTTTTTGACGAAGCGCATGAAATCGAGGACGTCGCCACGCAATATTTCGGCCTCAAGGTTTCCAATTATCAGATGGAAGAACTGGCGCGCGACACCGAAGCCACGCTCAAGATGAAATCGCTCGAAGCCGGTGAGGTCCTGAACTCCGTCCGCGAGCTTCGCAGGCGCAGCGAACTTTTCTTTGAGCTTTTTCCCGCGGGCGATGGGCGAACCAACTTTGACAATCGCGAGACCTTCCTGGAAGTTCGCCGCGGGAGCTACTCGGCATTGACCAACGTGCTGATCCGGCTGGAGACGGAACTGCTGGCTGTAAAGGACCGTCCGGAAGAAATCAGCAACCTGGCGCGGCGGGCGGAAGACATCCGCAAGGCGCTGGAAGTCATCATGGAGAGCCGCGACCGCACCCTGGTTTACTGGTGGGAACGACGCGGGCGCGGCGTATTCATTGAGGCGTCGCCGATTGATGTTTCCCCCATCCTGCGTGACAAGCTGTTCTCGCAGGTCCGGACCGTCGTCCTCACCTCCGCCACTCTTGCCGTCAGTGGAAAATTCGATTTCCTCAAGCGCCGTCTGGGTGTGGACACGGCGCGGGAGAAGATTCTCGAGTCGCATTTCGACTTTGCCCGCCAGGCGATCCTTTATACTCCGCTGCATCTTCCTGACCCGCGTGACGCCGAGTTTGCTTCGCGGGCGGCGAATGAAATTGTCAGCCTGCTGAAGGCCACGGAAGGCCGCGCCTTTGTGCTGTTCACCTCCTATCAGCAGATGCGCTCTGTTTATGAACGCGTACGCCGGCGGCTCCGCTATCCCACCATGATGCAGGGCTCTGCTCCGCGCACGGCGCTGCTGGACAAGTTTCGTTCAACACCCCATGCGGTGCTGTTTGCCACCAGCTCGTTCTGGCAGGGTGTTGACGTGCAGGGCCAGCAATTGAGCGCCGTCATCGTGGACCGCCTGCCTTTTGCCGTACCGACAGACCCGGTGGTGGCGGCGCGAATCCGCCAGATCAACGAGGAAGGCGGCAACGCCTTTGTCGAGTATCAGATTCCGGAAGCGGTGATCGCGCTCAAGCAGGGTTTCGGCCGCCTGATCCGCAGTGAGACCGACCGTGGCGTGCTGGGCATTCTGGACCACCGCATCGTCCGCAAGCAGTACGGTAGGATCTTTTTTGACAGCCTGCCGCCTTACCGCCGGGCCGGCCGGCTGGAAGAGGTCAGCGAATTTATGCAAGAATGTTTGTAGCGCGTTGCCGGGGAAACCTGCGTGACGTCGTCCTGAGCGGAGCGAAAGATCGCCGCATTCCGCTCATGATAAACAGCGGGAAGAATCCCTCTATTTGTAACACCAGGAAAATGCCGGGATCCTTCGTCGCCTTTGGCTCCTCAGGATGACAACCGCCAACGTTTTTTCAGCAAACCGCGGGAATTTGGATTTTGAAGTCATCAAAGCATTGCGCTGCGGGCTAACAAGCCGGAGGATCCATGTTTGAAGTTTCAGTTGAATATTCCTTTGCCGCGGGACACGCCCTGCGCGGTTACAAGGGGAAGTGCGAGAACGTCCACGGGCACAATTACAAGGTGCGGGTGACGGTGGAGGGCGAGAAGCTGAATTCCATTGGGCTGCTGATGGATTTTTCCGATTTGCGAGCGGCGGTCAAAGCGCTGGTGGAACAGTTTGACCACCATTTCCTGAATGATCTGGAACCCTTCAGGGAAATGAACCCCTCGGCGGAAAATCTGGCGTGTTATCTGGGTACGGAATTACAGAGCAAAATACAGGGTGATGGGTTGCGGGTGGGCAACGTTACGGTATGGGAAACGGATACAACTTCCGCCAGCTACCGGCCTGCCTAGGGCTCACAGGCTTGGACTGCCGATCAAAGATGGTTTACCTGGCGGAACGACTAATGTGACCAGAAGGAAACTGTTGGGTGAAGGTGCATGTTGTGCTCGTGCATGCACTCCCCTGGACACAAATAGACGTCCTCACACCATGGGCAACGTAACAGGAGGTTTCTTTCACGAACGGTACTGCAGACGGAGCATGCCTCAAGCAGGTCGGCTACCACATGCCGTGAGACTTTTCGCCAGGTTTCCATCACTTCCTGTTCTTCTTGCAGCTTGTGAAGCTCTTCTTTGTCCATCATGGCCAGGTCCCCCTTCCCACGCCCTGATATAGAGCAAGATTCTTGCCAATTCCGCCAATAAACTAAAACTTAACTTCCGCCGCTAACCGCTTTTATTTTCAACAAATGTCGTTTTTTGCAAAAAGGGGTCAACTTCCGCTGGCCGAAAATCATTTCCGATTCGTCACCCGCGTGACGCCCAAATGTCACGTTTTGGTGCCGAAAACCGCAGATAGCCCCAGCCACCTAGGCGACATATTTTAAAGTTCTTAGGTGTTTTTGCCGCCCCGGTGCGCAACTTTCCCGCACACTTTTGCCATGGAAAATGTGTTCGGACCCCCTGCGGAGGCACCAGGTTCCCTCTGGCGCCAGTCTTCCTAGTTGAAATCCACCTTAACGTCCTGCCGGTCTTCCTCAGTGGCCTTGAAGAACTCCCGCTGCTTCAGGCCCATCATGCCGGCAAGAATCACGTCCGGGAATTGCTGAATGCGAATGTTGTAGGTGTTGACGCTGTCATTCAGGAACTCGCGGCGGTCGGCGATTCTTTCTTCGATCTCGGAAATGCGCGCCTGCAACTGCATAAAGTCGTTATTGGCCTTCAATTCGGGATAGTTTTCCGCCACGGCGAACAGGCTTTTCAGTGCGCCGGTCATCATGTTGTCCGCCTGGGCCTTTTCCGGCACGGTAGAGGCATTCTGGTAGGCAGTGCGCGCCTCTGTAACCAACTGGAAGGTCTTCTGCTCGTACTGCATGTAGCCTTTGCAGGTATCTATCAATTTGGGCAGTTCGTCGTGCCGCTGCTTCAGCAGGACGTCAATATTGGCCCAGGCTTTGTCGATATCGTTTTTCAGCCGGATCAGGCTGTTGTAAATGCTGACTGTATAAGCCACAAAGGCAACGACCACCAGGAAAAGCACCAGCAACACCAGAATCGCAATGCCCATTGTTGTCCTCCTGATCGAAATCTAAAGCAGGCCATGCCTGGCCATGAACAGCGCCGCGCAGAACACCACCAGTGCTGCTCCGCCGATCACCATCATGGTGGATTGCCAGCCCATTCCCTGTTTTAGTTCCTCTGCCGATTTGGAAGAAATCATGAAAGTGCCGTTATGATCGCCTTTGGTTATCAGGTTCCTGTCGTCATCGACTTCAGGCCGGGGATTTTCAACGCACGTGCCCAGCACGTCATACTCATGGTCCGGCTTGATGCAATATTCCGTAAAGCGGAACGGGTCCGTGCATCCATAATCGACGCCGGAATATTCCAGCAACTCCTCGTCTGATTTTGCGTTCACGGAAAGGTCGGAGCCATCCGAAGCGTCGGCCTCCATGGGCCTGAACAGGTTCATCAGCGAGAACCCCATGGGTGGGCCGTTAATCTGCCGCCTGCAATTGACGGGCACATCGAACTCCGCTTTCAGGGGGTCCACGTGAATCCGGCCCGAGTCGTCGGTGATATAGAAGCGCTCGCCGTTCTGGTCCGTGCGGTGATGCTGCCAGCCGTTTCTACCCGCGTAGCGATCAATCTGCACCCGGAAGGCATAGCACGCAGTGCCGCTCACAGGGCTGGGAAAAGGCGTGTCGCCGCCTGCGTGGCCGTGGATCTGGGTAATGCCCATGGCAACGCTTCGGACGGGAATGATCGGGGTGTCCGCCACCATCAGGCTTTTGCGGAAATTTCGCAACCCACGGAAGAACAGTACCAGCCCCAGGCCAAAACCCATCACCATCCAGACGTCAATGTTTCCGTTAGGTTGCATCATGAAAGGGGCCAAAAATCGCCCCATCGTAGCTTGGGGCCTTGTAAAAGGCAAGTCAAAAAAGAGCAGAAAAGTGGCGTTTTGAGGGATGGGAGATTCCTTGACGCGGCCTGCGGTGTTTTTGGCTGAAAGTCTGCCGGGACTTTGCAGCCGCGCAATCCTGTGCGGGAATGCGCATCATTTTTCGTGGTGGGAGAGTGGTTCCAATGCAAAAAAATGCAACTTACCGGCAGAGATGCCAGTCTGAGCCTGGCGAGCAATCCCTGCGATTCGCCAGAAATGAACCCGGGTCAGGAGCGCGGCGCCACTTCGGCGGCAA
>JBJKQZ010000242.1:0-2692 GCA_046704865.1 Terriglobia bacterium | reverse complement strand
CGTATCCTGCGCGGCCAATGCGCTATCAAAAGCGCCATCTTTGCGCCAGGTGCCTGCGATGTCGCTGAGGTCGCGCTGCCGGCTGCGTTCCCAAGTAATGCCAGCTCCCCGGGCCAGGGTTTCAATGGCTACTTCATTCAGGCTCTTGCCCCGCTCGCGCGCGGCCCTGCGAAGAGCTTCGTCCAGGGATTCCGGCACATTGCGGATGGAATACTGCATGCAGTTATTATAGGCAATATAGGCAATGGATGCAAGCACCCCAAAATGTGCCCTACTAGACCCTTACCCAGCCCCGAAACCCCCTGGCGGCATAGTAGGATTCCGCGCCGTTGTGATACAGGAACACCGTGTCGAAGCGGCGGTCACAAAACAGAGCGCCGCCCAGTTTTCTGACCGCAGGCGGCGTTTTCACCCAGCTCGAGGTTTTGGTATCGAATTCGCCGAGTTCCTGCAACTCTCGATATTGTTCTTCCGTCAAAAGCTCAACGCCCATGGCAGTTGCCAGATCAAGAGCGTTGCCCTTTGGTTTATTTTCTTTCCTTGACTCCAGCGCTTCCCGGTCGTAGCAAAGGCTTCTGCGGCCTTTCGGGCTTTCCGCGGAACAATCATAAAAAATGTATTCGCCCGTCTTCTTGTCATAAGCAACAACGTCCGGCTCGCCGCCGGTTGCTTCCATTTCGCTGAGTGACCACAGTTTTTCAGCATTCGCTTCCAGCTTTGCTTCTACTTCAGCCCATTCAAGACCTTTGTGGCGGGTCATGTTTGTCTGAAAACGGGCTTGCAATACCCGGAGTAGTTGTTCGCGTTGTCTTGGTGACAAGTCTTTCTTACCCTTCGAAGCCGTGGCTGTCTTCATGGTTTTGCGATCCTTCCCCATTCACGATTTTTGACCCGCCTGTGGCGGCCACTTGGGTGTTTCAGCCCCGAACTCCTTTGCGTATTCACCGACCAACCGCTGCCAGCCGGCGCGCTTCATGGCATCGCCTCCGGCGATGCGTCCAATGGGATTCCCGGCGAGAAGGCGATCCAATACGTCGAGACTGATGTGCCAGCCCGCGGCTCCCCACGAAACGAAACGGCGATCGATGCTGTGCCAGAGCGTGAGGCGCGTGCCTTGGCCCGAAGCCTCGAGTTCCCAGCGGATGTCGCCATACTCAAGCAGTTTTGGGGCGTCCGCCCGGGTTACCTCTGTTTCCTGAGCCTGCGGATTGCCCACCCAGGTGAGATTCACCGTTCCCACCGTACCCAGGCCCGCATCGACGACAAACGGCGCCCACTCGCGCAGTTGAACCGGGTCGGTAAGCGCCTGCCAGATTCTTTCCGGCGGGTGGCGCAGTTCGCGGACGAGAATGAGCGTCCACTTGTCTCCTCCCTTTCGTACTTGCGCCGACGTGGCGGGGCCCGGCGTATATTGCTCGAGTTCGCTCACATTCTTCTCCCCTCGCACTACCAGCGGATCAGCTGCGTGATCTGAATGATATTGCCGCAGGTATCCTTCAGCATGGCGATCTTGGATGCCGTCACATCCTTTGGCGGCATGGTGAACTCGGCGCCGCGCGCTTTCATACGCTCGTAATCGGCCTGCACATCGTCGGTGAAGAACATGGCCGCGGGCTGACTTTGCTGGAACATTGCCTGCTGGTAGGCTTGGGCCGCCGGGTTGTTGTTCAGCGCCAGCTGCAGCTCCGTGCCGTCCGGGTCTTCGGGTGAGGCGACTGTGAGCCAGCGAAACGGCCCCTGGCTGAAGTCGGCCTTCTTCACGAAGCCCAGCACCTCAGTATAGAAACGCAGGGCCTTGTTTTGATCGTCCACATATACATTGGTTAGTTTGATCTTCATTTCGTTTCTCCTTTGGTAGGCCGTTTGGGCCGCGTTTGCTTCTTGTCTTCCCTTCTTGTTGGCGTTGCGTCCATTCGATCGAGGTAGCGCTCGAGAGCATCCACGTGAGCCGACCAGAAGCGCCGGAACTGTGCCAGCCATGCATCAACCTCCTTAAACGGTCCCGGCTTGAGCCGGTAGAGACGGCGCTGTGCGTCCACCGTGGATTCCACAAAACCAGCCCCGCGCAGCACCCGCAGGTGCTTGGACACGGTCGGCTGCGGCATGCGAAGCCGGCGCTCGATCTCCCCCACCGACTGTTCAGACGAGACCAGCAGGCTCAAGATCGCGCGGCGGTTCGGCTCGGCAATGATCTCGAAGACGGATTCCACGGTTTGTGTATACTCTATAAGGCATATACGTGTCAAGGCATATAATAACCCAAGCTGAGCCTGAGCGGAGACTTCCCGAAAGATGCGGCGGGTGGCGGCGCCGCAGCGCCATACCACACATTTCGACTAGGATGTACGGCTATGAGGTTATCCATACGAGGGTTGACCAAAGCGGCTTGTTGCCTCTCAGTCGCCGTGCTGACCTGCTTCGCCGCCCCGCTGGCATATGGCGGCGAGGTATCCACTCAGACTCCGCCTGAGTTGAAACCTGTCGCGGACCTGGCGCGGCGCGTCGTCCCATGGATCGCGGACAAGCTGGTGCTGATCCACATTCCAAAAGTGCAGGGGCAGGATGTGTTCGAGCTGCGAACAGAGTCCGCGGGTGATCCAGGTCAGGTCCGAGCCGCTCGCAAGCTGGTGATTCGCGCATCCGACCCGGTGAGCGCGGCGATGGGGCTGAACTACTAGTTGAAGTACTACTG
>JBJKQZ010000241.1:0-4332 GCA_046704865.1 Terriglobia bacterium | reverse complement strand
GCGGCCCGGTCTCTCGCGGCGGACTCACGCTGGCCTGGCTCGTCATCAACGGTGCTCGAATCCGGGGCTGCAGTCTCGCACTATCGCCTGATCTCCAAGCTTGGAGCAGGCGGAATGGGCCAGGTGTATCGTGCCCGCGATACCAAGCTTGACCGCGACGTCGCGCTGAAGTTCCTGCCGGAAGAGTTCCTGCAGGACCCGCAAAGACTTGAGCGCTTCCGGCGCGAGGCTGTGGCCGCCTCGGCCCTCAATCATCCCAACATCTGCACTATCTATGAAATCGGCGAGCACGAAAGCCGGCTCTTCATCGCCATGGAACTGGTGGAGGGGAAGACTCTTGCTGAAATAATCAAGGCAGGGCCTGTTCCAATCGAAGCGGTGATGGCCTATTCGCGCCAGATTGCCGAAGCCCTTGAAGAAGCCCATGAACACAGCATCATTCACCGTGACCTGAAGCCTGCAAATGTGATGGTCACGGCAAAAGGCCGCGTCAAGATACTGGATTTCGGTCTCGCCAAGCAGATGCGACAGGTTGAGCCCAACACTCCCACAGAGGAAAGCCTGATGCTGACACAGGCTGGCGCCGTCATGGGCACCGTGCCGTACATGGCCCCGGAGCAGTTGCGCGGTGACGCGGTGGACGCCCGGACCGATCTCTACGCGCTGGGGGAACTGCTCTATGAAATGGCGGCAGGCCAACGGGCTTTTACCGAGACGCAGACAAGTCAGTTAATCTCGGCCATCCTGACCCGGGCACCTCTTCCTCCGCGTGAACTGAACGCGGAAATCACGGAAGAACTTGAGGCTGTTATCCTCAGGTTGCTTGCAAAGGACCCGGCGCAAAGGTATCAATCCGCGCAGGAACTCATGGCCGATCTCGGTCCGCAGGATAGTTCATTCCGGCTGCCGTTGTCAGGATCGAAGGAGATTCCTGCCGCGACGGCTCCGCCTTTCCGGAAGAAGGTACTCCCTTTTGTCGCGGCAGCTGCCGTGCTCATCCTGGCATCCGTGCTGATTTGGGAAATCCCAACTTTCCGCCAGCATTTCGTATTGCCCTCGACGGGCTCGCAGGGGCTTCCGAGAAAGAAGCAGCTCGCCGTGCTGCCTTTTTCTGTAATTGGAGGAGATCAGGGCGATAATGCCTTCAGCCGCGGACTGGCTGAGACGCTTGCTGCAAAACTTACGCAGCTTTCGCCGGGGCATGCTCTCCAGGTGGTTCCTGTGGGCGACTTGTCTGCCCAGAATGTAACCACGGCAAGAGACGCAAAGAGAGCCTTTGGTGTGAACCTGGTGTTGACGGGGAGCCTGGAGCGGGCCGGTAGTCGCGTGCGAATTTCATATGCGCTGATTGATCCGTCCTCTGACCGGCAGATCAGGGCCGACACCCTGACCCTTCCCGCCGCTGACCCGTTCAGCATTGAAGATCAGGTGGTTGAAGGTTCGGCCGGAATGCTGGGACTGACCGTCGAGACCGCCGAGCGGCAGAAAGTTGAATCGCACGGTACTCAGATGGCAGATGCCTTTGAGAATTACCTCAAGGGACTTGGCTACCTCCAGAACTACGAACGAACTGAGAACATCGATAAAGCCATTGATGCTTTCAAGTCTGCATTGAAGGTGGATTCCACTTACACACTTGCCTATGCTGCGTTGGGACAGGCGTATTGGCGGAAGTATGCCACCACACAGAATACCGACTGGGTGGACCATGCCCAGGAGTCCTGCGGTCATGCGGCCACACTGGATGCGCAACTTCCTGCCACGCACCTCTGCCTTGGAATTGTGGAAAGCGGTACCGGCCAGTACTCGAAGGCCATTGGGGAGTTCCAGTCAGTGCTTCAATCTGAACCAACCAATACGTTTGCTTACGAAGGCCTGGCAGACGCCCAGTACCACCTGAAAAGGGTCGGTGAGGCCGAAGCCACCTACCAGCGCGCGATCAGCGTTCGACCCAATTACTGGGCGCCTTATAACTGGCTGGGTGGTCTTTATTTCCAAACCGGCAACAATACGAAGGCGGCACAAATGTTCAGGAAGGTAACTCAACTTGCTCCGGATAACCACCAGGGTTTTTATAACCTGGGCGCCGTTGATTTTATGCTTGGAAACTGGACCGAAGCAGAAGATATGTTCAAGCGGTCCATCACCATCCATCCCAGCGCATCAGCGTATTCGAATATTGGCACATTGACCTTCTATGAGGGGCACTTCGAGCAGTCGGCGGAATATTTCGAAAAGGCCGTTCAGCTTAAACCGAGGGACTCAACATTGTGGGGTAATCTGGGCGATGCCTACAAATGGTCTTCCCAAAATCGCAAGAAGGCCCGTTCCGCGTATTTGAAGGCGGCTACGCTTGCGCGCGAGGGGTTGAGTGTGAATCCCAGGTCTTCCCAATTGCTTGGGGATCTGTCTGTCTATGAAGCGCAAAGCTCTGAAATCACAAAATCGATCAAGGACCTGCAACAGGCACTGGCACTTTCGCCAAAGGATGTCCAATTGATGTACAATGCCGCGATTGTGTATCATCTGGCCGGCCGGCGAGCGGAAGCTCTCCAATATCTTCGCCGTGCCCGGGATGGTGGTTACCCCGTTCAATCAATTCGTGTTGATCCTGAATGGAGATCGTTGAAAGGTGATGCGGCGTTTCAGGAGATTATTGGGGCAAAAGACCACTGAGGAAGTGATCCGAAATCTGACTTGTGGAGGAAATAATGCCAATCAGAATCGAAATAATACCAGGAAGCGGAGGTAATCCGCCCACGGTGGATCAACCCACGGTACACGTGTCCAAGGGGAAAAATGACCGGGTGCAGTGGTGGTCTAAATCTCACGACTGGGCTGTTATTTTTGAAGGAGGAACGCCTTTCGAACACCACTATTTCAGTCCCTGCAATCCCGGAAATGTAGAAATCACGGGCGCCGAAGCAGAGTATAAATATTCGATTTTCGTGGACGGCAGCAGCGCTGATCCGATTATTATCGTGGATCATTAGAGAACGGGTCGCTTCTGTGTGGAAGTTCAGGTCTGTGCCAGCGAGTTTTCCGCCGGAAAGGATGTTGTGCCCGGATTGGCGTTCAGGCGGGTCATTTGTCAAGTATAGCCAAGAAGTTAAAGTGTGTAAGTGGAGTTGTGCCGCAAAGGCCGCGCGGCGGGCGTGGCCAATACGCACGCTGATTGCGTGAATGCATCCTTCCGCGTGCTATACTTGAAAAACCGTGATTAGAGGTTTTGTCTGGACACTACTGGTGGCCTTTGGCCTGTGGATACCTTTACAGTCGTCGCTCTTGATGAAGGGAATACCAGCTTCTTGCCACTCTGTCTGCAGTTGCGGCTGTTGCACGCACGGCGGTATTTGCTCCGCGAAGATGAACAAAAGCAGTAGCGGAATGATGTGTTCCTCTGGAGGTTCGAAAACCGTAGGACCACAGCCGGCTACGATGTGTACTTGTGCCATCTCTCCCCATGGGACGGCAGCCGCCTTATCCCATACAGATTTGATTTACGGCCGTCCAGCGGTCCGGTCATCCTGCCAGCTCCTTTCATCGACTTATCATTCGGATGGGGAATTCGTATTCATCCCTGTCGCGGGTGCGAGACTTCTCGATCCTCCTCCTAGATCCTTCTCCATCTGAAGTGTGCCAGCGGTATCTCCATACCTGAAATACTTTTTGTTGCCTTGCGGCGATTTCGCGGGGCGGGTGTCTATTTCCTCATCCCGGAGGAGGAGTTTCATGAAGTTCGCTCGATCGATGCTCTTCTGTGTTCTGTCAATGAGCCTGGCAGTGGCAGGATATGCAACAATTTTTGGTAATGTGCGCGGCATCGTCCACGATCCGCAGCACCGTCCCATCCACAACGCTAAGGTTACGCTGCAAGCCAGTAACTCCGCCTGGTCACAGGGCGTCCGTACCAACGCCAACGGTGAATTCGAGTTCAGCGCAGTTCCGGCAGGCAGATATTCGCTGACAGTGAGCGCGCATGGCTTTCAAGTGATGAACCAGTTCATCACAGTTAGTTCAGGCAGCGCGCCGATTCTTCATTTTCCCCTGGAGATTGCGGCATCAAAGCAGAGCGTCAGCGTTTCTGCTGCGCCCCAAATTATCAACACGCAGGCTTCATCCACACAGACCACTGTTGGAAGCGAACGTATTGTGCGAACCCCCGGGGCAGACCGCACCAACAGCCTGGCGATGGTCACGGATTATGTTCCCGGCGCCTATATGGTCCACGATCAGCTCCACGTGCGCGGCGGGCACCAGGTGAGTTGGGAGGTGGATGGCGTCCCCGTTCCGAATACGAATATCGCCAGCAACGTGGGCCCGCAATTCGAT
>JBJKQZ010000240.1:0-2637 GCA_046704865.1 Terriglobia bacterium | reverse complement strand
ACGGTGGAGCAACGGTCAACCCCACCATGGTTGCTAAAAATCAGAAACGTTGAGTCGTTCAAAGCAACAAAAGCGACATCCAGATATCCGTCGTTATCAATGTCCCAAAAGTCCACTCCCACACCCGAAATAATTTCGCCGTCCTCAGCAAGGCGCACGACCTTTTTTAGCCTAACTTCGTCGAACCTTCCGCCGGTGTTGTGAAACAAATAGTTGTAGTAGGTATCGTTGGTGACAAACAGGTCAGGGCGACTGTCCCGGTTGTAATTCGCCACACCCACTCCCATTCCTTTACCCACGTGAGACCGGTTCTCAAACTCAACTGACATGCCTCGAAACGTTCCGTTGCCATTGTTTAGAAAATTCGTTGGGCTGGCCCTTGTAAAGATTCGGGCTGCAATAGTCATAGGCATCTGCAAAAGTGCATCTGGGTTTCATTCCACCATCCCATTGCAATTAGTTATGCACGATCATGTCAAACAGGCAGTCATTGTTGACCTTCACCCTGGCTCCATTAATGGACCAAAGTGGGCCGCTGTACTCGGGGTCGATTGAGCGGTCCAGCCCCACCTTCGTCTTCACACCTGAGAAAGTAGCGTCGCCGTTATGGTGTGCGGAGAGATGGATTGGGATGAAGTCTTGAAGATGACCACTATAAAAACGCGACCATTAGTGCTGATCGACCTTTGCCTCTGATCAACAATGGATCTCAAAAAAGATGACTGGCTCCCGACAGTAGACCTCTAAGCTTCCACCCGTCCTTTGTACACAAGCCCGAGATACGGCATTCCCCGACGAGATGAACAATCAATCACACTAGAGAGGGTTCCCGTAATTCCTCGATTGCGACTTTGGGTGAACTATGATACAGGCTAAAGAAGAATCTGCAGGATCCGGGGCCTTTGAGGGGAGGGGAGGAGGTTGTTTCAAATAGGACCTATGCCAGATGTAAACAAATTCCTTTATAATGAGCACGTTCCGATCCGATCCTTCGGCCCGCACCTCGACGGCAGCGACAGCCTTAGAGGACCGGAAACCGGTTTGCCGGTGCCGCAGTTCAGCCTGCTGGGTCCCTCCGCGGAAGATATCAAACGTCGCCGGCGGGTAATGTGGCTCAGCCCGGCGCTTGAAGCTGTAGCGATTTCAATCATGCTATGGGCTCTGATGAGCCTGCCGCCCGTTCCTCCGCTGAAAGCCGTAAAAGAGCACGTTCTTTACTTTCACACTGTTGAGCCGCAGGCAGTGAAGCAGCCACCCAGGCTGCTGGAACGCCCCGTTCTTCCTAAGACGGCCACAGCTTCGCCCGTTGTACCAAGATTGCGTACAGAGCAGATTCAAAAGCCGCAGGAGATGACTCGTCTGAAAGTCCCGGAGATTACTCGCCCCAGGATTGAGCTGCCGGCGACACCGCCTGAGCCAAAACCCGTTGAGCATTTCAACTCTGAACAGGTTTCCCGTCCGGTGCCCAGGCGGCAGGTTGCCATGCCCCGTGTAGGGGCGTTCAATCCTGGCAGCATGGCCAAGCCCACTGTCAGGCGGCCCGCGCGGGAAGTCCAGACCGGAGGTTTTGGGGCGAACAACGGCATTCCCAATAATCCCGCCGCCGACAGCCACACTCGGGTTGCGCAGCTTGGCTCATTTGACCTGCCTTCAGGCCCCGGCCAGGGGAATGGTTCCGGCGGAGCGCGCGGCGTCCAGGGTACCGTGGCCAGCGCGGGGTTCGGCAACGGAGTCGGCGCAGGCACGGGAAGCCGGTCGGACGGCGCATCTCCGCAGAGCGTGCAGCAGGGCGGCTTTGGCAGCGTGGTAGCCGGCGCCAAGGCCCCCCAAACCCAAGCCACGGCCGGACCGGTCGCCTTCAAGCCTGTGGTTATCCTGTCAAAGCCCGACCCGGTTTATCCGGCGGAGGCCCGCAGATTGCACATTGAAGGTCAAGTTATCCTCAGCGTTCTTTTTGGGTCCACCGGGAATTTGCGCGTGCTGAAAGTCGAACAAGGCCTTGGTCACGGAATGGATCAGGCGGCCATCCAGGCGGCGGAACACATCAGGTTCAAGCCCGCCGAGCGCGATGGCAAGCCAGTGGATTCCACCGCCATGGTCCACATCATCTTTCAACTCGCTTATTAAAGAGGGGATAGAAGAGTATGAAGGTATTCAGGCAAATCTCGACGGCCGTCTTAATGGCGGGCCTGGTGGGAGTTGTACCGTTGCTCGCCCAGGAACCCGCACAGCAATCCAGCATTGTCCGCCAGACCCTGCAAAGGATCGTCACGCAGGAACATGACCTGGTCAAGACTTTCGGCAATTATAGTCCCCGGGTTGAAACCTACATGCAGGAAATCCACACTGACAAGGACCGCTCAACGCGCATTGTGGGCGATGATTACTTTCTGGGCCGCCTGGAAGTAAAGAATGGCGTAATTGAACGCTCTTTTCTGCCATCCGAAGGTTTTACGTTTAAGAGCGTGATGAGCAAGGTCCTGCTCTATGGTCCCATCACGCGCATCTTCTCTTTCCAGTTTGAACCGGGAACCTTCGCCTACCCGATTTTCCTTGATCCCCAGAATTTTGACCTGGCGCACTACGATTTTGAATTTGTGGGGCGTGAATTCCTGGGGCAGGTCCGCTGCCTGGTGT
>JBJKQZ010000239.1:0-4608 GCA_046704865.1 Terriglobia bacterium | reverse complement strand
GCGCTCAACAATCGCCCCAGGACAATCAGATTTTTTTCGGCTTCGAGTGCCACAATCCATTGCATATTCACCTCCCGCAGCGGCTTGCCTGCGATCCTGAAATCCCTGCCGGAACAGGCGTTATGGCCCTCCGGCATTCCAGTCCGCTGCGCTACTTTCCCTCCACCAGCACCGGCGGCCCAACCAGCATTTCCTCGAGCGACGCGCCGGGCGGCACAATCGGAAAGACGTTCTCATCGGGGTCGACGCGCACGTCCAGCAAACGGGGCTCGCGGACATCCAGAAAATCTCGAAGCGCGTCATTCAGGTCAGCCCGGCGTTCAACCTTTGCGCTCCGGATGCCGTATGCATCCGCCAGCTTCATAAAATCCGGAACGCTGCCCAGGTTGACGTCGCAATAGTGCTTGTCAAAAAACATGTGCTGCCATTGGCGAACCATTCCCAGCGAGCGATTGTTAACCACCACAATCTTCACCGGAATGCGGTTCTCCGATACGGTGGCAAGGTCCGGCAACGTCATCTGGAAGCCACCGTCGCCCACAATCGCGATGACCTGCCGGTCCGGGAAAGCCACTTGCGCGCCCATCGCTGCCGGGAATCCATAACCCATGGAGCCCAGGCCGCTCGATGAAAGCCAGGTTCGCGGCCGCGAGAATCGGTAGAACTGCGCCGTCCACATCTGGTGCTGGCCCACGTCCACGGAAATGATGGCATCCTCATCGGCCTGCCCGGAGATAGCTTCAATCAGGTATTGCGGCTTCACGCACTCGGCTTCCCTGTCATACGTAAGCGGATGCTCCGCCCGCCACGATTCAATCTGCTCCAGCCACTTCCGCCGTTCGTCGGGCGGAACGCCTTTCCCCTGCCTGATCTGCTCGCCGGCCGCTTGAGTCAGCGCAGCCAGAATCTCCTGCGCATCGCCCACCAGCGGCAGGTCCACGCGCACGTTCTTGTTGATTTCCGAGGGGTCCACGTCAATCTGGATCTTTTTTGCCCGTGCGGCAAAGTCCTTAACGCGTCCGGTAACGCGGTCATCAAATCGCGCCCCAATGGCCACCAGCATGTCCGTATGGCAGGTCGACTGGTTGGTGGCGTACGATCCGTGCATGCCCAGCATGCCAAGCGAAAGCGGATGCCGCGACGGAAACGCACCCAGTCCCATCAGCGTGGTTGTAACAGGAATCCCGGTAAGTTCTGCAAGGTCCCGGAGCTGCTCCGCTGCGTCTGATGCGATGACGCCACCGCCCACGTAAAACACGGCCCGGCGGCTTTTGAGAATCATCTCAGCCGCGCGTTCAACATCCTCATCGCGCCATTCCCGGCGGCGCGCCGGACGCGCCGGCAGAGGCTCTGAGGGATACTCCGGTAGAACCCTTTCAATCAGCGTGCTTTTGGGAAGGTCCACCAGAACGGGACCCGGCCGCCCGGACGTGGCAATCTGGAAAGCTTGGCGGATGACGCTGGGAATCTCTGCCGCGGAGCGCACCGCAAATGAATGCTTGGTGGCCGGCATGCTGAATCCAATCGTGTCGCCTTCCTGAAATGCGTCTTTGCCAATCATCTCGGCAGCCACCTGCCCCGTGAGCGCCACCACCGGGATGGAATCCATAAAGGCCGAGGCGAGGCCGGTGATCAGATTGGTTGCGCCGGGGCCGGATGTTCCCACGCAGACGCCGGGCTGCCCCGTCACCCGCGAATATCCATCGGCGGCAAAGGCCGCGGCCTGCTCATGACGGACCAGCACATGCCGCAGGTCACCTTTGTAGAGCGCATCGTAAAACGGAAGCAGCACTCCGCCCGGCACGCCAAAAATCACCTTTACGCTCTGCCGCAAAAGGCTTTCAATCAGGATCTCAGAACCATTCGGTAAATTCATTGGCAACTCTCACCTCGCTGACCCTGCGGAAATTCGGGCGGAATCCCTGTTCCAGCCGCGCCATCTGGCGCTGCAACTCGGAGCCAACCTGCCTAGATCTCGCTGGGAAAATTCACTTTTATCGCTACCTGTCCTGAATCTGGCGGGCACTCGAACCGGCCAGACTCGATTCGCTCAAAATACAAACCTGTTGCAGATGGAAATAAAGAGTCTTCAGCCCCCGAGGGGGCCGGTAATGATGATGGTCAGAATGGTGGGACGCAGGCTGATTCCGGGCGCAGCGCACACTGCACCGCCCACCGGGAATTGCCTTACGTTATGACTCTTTTCAATCGTCATGATGTCTTCCGGCAGCAGCCATCGCGGGCGCACTGCCTTTCTTGATTAAGGCCCAAATCATGCTAAAAGTCAAGGATACCAAGGCATCTGCGGGCTTCGGGCGGCGGCATATTCCGCACAAATCCTGCTGTTTTGAACTTTGTCGGCACAGGCGCAAGCGCTCGCTATGAGCGCCCTCCGTTCCACCCGGGAAATGGCAGGCGGAGGGCGCCCTGTCAGGATGCAACCTAGCCCCAGCAGACGTGATGTTGGTCGATATCGAGGTGCCCGACAAGCCTTTTGGTCAGCGGCGCCGTGGAGGATGACATCTGCTGGCGGATGCGGTTCATCGCCTCCTCGTCCAGCCGCTTGAAGTGGCGCAGCAGCGCCGTGTTGTGGTCAATGTCCGTGACGTTCGGCATGCCGATCACTCCGGTGGTGACCGGCAGGCTCACCGAGTAGCTGAGAAGTTCGTTGATGTTGGTCTTGCCCGGGCCGTCGCCCAGCAGGAACTCCTGCCCGGTAATCTTCATGGCGATAATGCCCAGCTTCTTTTTCCGCGCGGCAGGGAGCGCCGTTTCTTCGAACCTGCCATTGCGCGCCGCGTTCAGGGCCATCTGCACGCAGTCCAGCGGATGCCGCCCGATCGCGGTAGCCATTGTGGGCCCGTCCGTGTGGCTGGTCATCCCGATAAAGCGGGTCAACTTCTGCTCTTTGGCTTCGATCAAGCCTTTCATGGCTCCGTCGGGAGCTTCGATTTTGGCCAAGTCCTCCGCAAAACCCAGGCTGTGGATGTGAACCAGATCCACATGGTCCATATCGAAGCGCTTCAGGCTGATTTCCAGGTCGCGCAGGAAGCCGTCGCGTGTCCGGTCTTCAATCTTGGTTGCCAGGAAAATCCCCTTGCGCCGGGTCTTCAGAACCTTGCCGATGCGCCGCTCGCTTTCACCCTGCGGGCTGCCGTAAGCATGCGCCGTATCCACATAAGTAATCCCCAGATCGAGCGCGCGATTCAACGCCGCCAAGGCCGCTTCTTCGTCCTTATACATGCCAAAGCGGCTGCCTCCGCCGAAAGCCAGGATCGATACGCTTTCGCCCGTCTGCCCGAGCATCCGGTGAGGAAGGCTCTGCGCTTCTGCGCCCTCAGCCGTGCCATGAAGGCCCGTCAGGATACCAACACCAGCAGCACTGCCGATTGCAAGGCCCTCCAGGAACTTTCTGCGAGAAACATCCTTGCTCATAGCCTGCTCCTTTACTGGAAAGGCCAGCCTTCGGGAACCCCGAAGGCGGATCTATTCCGCTTAATTGTCCGCCCGGTGTTTATTAACCGCAGTGTACCTTAACATCCCTGCCATTGCGACAGGAATTTACCGTAATGCGGCGGTGCGCCCCGGCGCCCACAGGCGTCCGTGGCCTTGCCGGATTCACCGCCCGCCAGCGCGCCGGATAGCCCGCTTTTATGCGCCCTTGCTCAACTCATTTCGTTTTGGGAGTGGCAACGGCAATAAATGAAATCTGCTCACCGTCGGCAATGCCGGTCTCAAAGTTCTGCTGCAAAGTTGTCCGTGCCGGGAACGTTCCATTAAAGAATGTTTTGTAGAGACCGTTCATCTGGCCGTAGTCCTGCATTCCGCGCAGGTAGACGGTGGACCAGACGACATTTGAGAAATCCATATCAGCTTCCTGCAACCCGTCGAGCAGGTTCCTCATCGACTGCCGCAGTTGCAGGTCAAATTCAGGAGTAACAACTCCCTGGTCCGGAATAAACCCACTCTTGGCAGAAAGATAAAGCGTATGGCCATACAGGATGCCCGGGCTTGCAGTGGGACTGGGAGGCATATTGCGTGGGCGTACGGCCTTGCCCTTTGAGAGGTCGGCTCCGGCAATGCAACTGAAAACAATGTGACCGCCTTCCGGGAGGCCAGCTACAAAGATGGTGCCCCGCCCCGGCGTGTTGCCAAATTCAAAATAGGTGGCGTAAACCTTGTTCATTGCACCGTAGGGCTGCCCTGGCCCGGCCTGCAGGTAAGGGTTCACCCACACCACGTTCTTATAGCTCATCTTGGCTGCCTTCAAAACCTCACCAACATTATCGAGGGCCTGTTTGACTTCACCAGCAAAGTCTGCCGGGCGATTTCCCGTCACAGGATCTCGGTCTCCCTGCGCTGACGTGTAAAGGACGTCGCCGGCCAGAATCCCCGGCGGGTCGATGTGCGGACCGCGCTTCCATCCCGACGGCCAGATTTCCCGCCGCTGCTGGGTGTCGGCGACTGCAATGCAGTTCACTTCCACTCTTTGCCCGGCAGGCAGCGCCGCAACCTGCAGGATGGTTCTTGCCGGAAGGTGCGCGCCGATCATGCTCCAGTAAACCTGGTTCATGGCGGAGAGATTGCCCATGTCAGTGAGGTAAACGT
>JBJKQZ010000238.1:0-4638 GCA_046704865.1 Terriglobia bacterium | reverse complement strand
CAGGACATGCCATCGGCAGGCGGCGAAGAGCAGTTCACTCCCCGCATTGATATTGATGTTGCGGGCATCCATTTTGAAAACCCGGTCCTGACTGCCAGCGGAACCTTTGGCTACGGCCAGGAATTTGTCCAACTGATCGACCTGAACCAGCTGGGCGGGATTTGCGTGAAAGGCATCTCCGCCGATCCCATGGAAGGCAATCCATCGCCGCGCATTTATGAAACTGAAGCAGGAATGCTGAACGCCATCGGGCTGCAGAATGTGGGCGCCGAAAGATTTTTGAAAGAGAAACTTCCCTTCCTTCGCACGCTGCGCACGCGCTGCATCGTGAATGTTTTTGGTTACTCGACGGAAGATTACGTCCGCGCCATTGAGATTCTGAACCAGGGCGAAGGCATCCACGGCTATGAGCTGAATATCTCCTGCCCCAACACGCGCTGCGGCGGCATGGTCTACGGAAACGATCCTCGCCTGACGGCGGAAGTGGTAGCCGCCAGCAAGAAGGCCTCACGCTATCCGCTGATCGTGAAACTCTCGCCCAACGTAACAGACATCACGGAGCTTGCGCGCGCCGCGGAAGGCGCCGGTGCCGATGCGCTCTCACTGGTCAACACCTTTGTGGGGATGGCCATCGATATTGAAACCCGCACGCCGCGCATTTCAAACATCACCGGAGGACTCTCGGGCCCGGCCATTAAGCCGCTTGCCGTCCGCATGGTTCACCAGACGTTCCGCGCTGTCAGGATTCCCATCATCGGCATTGGCGGCATTGCTACCGCTGAAGACGCGCTGGAATTCATCATCGCGGGCGCTCGCGCCATCCAGATCGGCACGGCCAATTTCTACGCGCCGGAAACCGCGCTGCGCGTGGCTGAGGGCATCCGCGAATATTGCCGCCGCAAGCAAACCCACTTGTCCGAACTTGTTGGAACGCTCAAGCTTCCACACGAAGCAAACGCCAGGGCGGTGCACGGGGATTGACTTCCTCATGCATGCCTCACTCACCAGTCTTCTTGCCTGCCCTTCCTGCCGCAAGGAACTTGCTCTGCGCGCAACCTCGGCTACTGAAGATTTAATCCATGAAGGATCCTTGCGCTGCCTTGGCTGCAGCCGGGATTATCCCATTCAAGGCGGCATCCCCCATTTTGTGCCGGATGCCGCATACGCGCGCTCGTTCAGTTTCCAGTGGCGGCAGTGGCGGCGCACTCAATTTGATACGGCCTCGCGCACCGCGTCGCTCAGGACCTTCACGGCATCCACCGGACGTAGTCCATCCGATTTCAAAGGCATGACGGTGCTTGAAGCCGGATGCGGTTCCGGCCGCTATATGGACCTGCTGGCCCGCGCAGGCGCGCAGATCATCGGAATCGATCTCAGCCAGGCCATTGAAGTAGCCCAGGAGAATCTGGGCCATCTTCCCAACTGTCATTTCGTCCAGGGCGACCTGATGCACCCGCCCTTTCGCACAGGGGCGTTTGATTTTGTTTACAGCATTGGGGTCCTCCACCACACTCCCAGCACCCGCGAGTCCTTCAGGGGTCTGGTCCCGCTCCTCAAACCGGGAGCGGAAATCGCCATCTGGGTCTATGCCCTTCGGCGGTTGTCAGACACCTTTGAACGCTTCCCTGACCGCGTGAACGAAATTCTTTCCATCGATTCGAACTTCACAATCCCGAAATCTCGGGAGGCGACAGTCCGACGGTTTGCGGGAACCATTGACTGGCTGATGGAGGCTTCCAACCGACTTCAGCGTGTTGTCACCACGCGCCTGCCCACACGCTGGCTCTACGGGCTTTGTCACGCCGCAGTTCCACTTTATTATTTGTATCGATCGAAGATTTTTTACCCTCTGAGGCTGGTCACCAAGGTTGCCATGAATCCCGATCCCGAGTGGAGGGTTCTTGACACTTTCGACTGGTACTCTCCGCGTTACCAGTGGAAGCATACCTTTGGTGAAGTCGAGGGATGGTTTCGCGAAGCAGAGCTCACAGAGATTGCTGCAATGCCGCGCCCGGTGGCTGTGCGAGGCCGGCGACCGCGACAGGCGTAGCCATTGTCAAAGCCGCCGGAACCGCAAATCTCCTTTGCGGTCTACTGATAGGGCAGCGTCTTCAGCAGATCTTTTTCTGATTGCGAGGGGCCGTTTGAACCCGGCGTAACAACAGGATGGAAGTAAGCCTGCGCTGCGCCCACCAGTTCCTGGGCCGATGTGGATTTTTTGGATGATGCATTGCTCGCTGCGGCTCCAGCAGAACCACTGCCGCTCAGCGCGAACAGGTATTCAGGGCCTACCCAGGGCTCAGCGGAATTCGCCTCAATTTCTCTGAGGCTGGCATTCAACTCCGTCACTGTCGCCTGGTCCTGCGGATCTCGACTCAGGTTGTCTTTTTCACCGGGGTCGCTCGTCCAGCTGTAAAGGTACTGCCGGCCTTTCGTGGTCAGAATGTAATGCCACTGCGCGGTGGTCAGGCTGATCTCACCCAAACCTGCCTGCGACAAGCTTGCACTGAGTTCTGAGACAACGGGCTGGGCAATCTCCTGCGGCGAATCCGACTGCCAGAACCGCGCCAGGCTGTAGGCGTGCAGCGGGACTTGGTTCCCCAGTGCCAGGTCGATCACCGTGGCAAACAGCTTTCGAGTCGGTACCGGCGGAGCGATCAGCTTTCCAGCCGGGATACCCGCGCCGTAAACAATCAATGGAACGTGAATTTCCTCGCGGTGCAGGTCGTTGCCGTGCTGGTAGGCTCCATGTTCACCGAATGCCTCGCCATGGTCTGCCGTAACAATGATAATGGTGTTCTTGCCCGCGGGAGAAGATTCCAGCGTGTGCACAAGAAGCCCGATTTGCGCGTCGAGATAAGAGAGGCTGTTGTCATACCCATCGATCAGCGCATCACGGTCGGCGGTGGGCAGCGGCTGCCTGGGGCGGTAACCACCCATGGCGCTCCACCGGCGCACCACCGATTCCGGCAAAGTGCCAAAGTGGTGGTCATAAGGAGCGGGCGGAAGATACGGGCTGTGCGCATCGTAATAGTTGATATAAATGTAGAAGGGACGGGCCGCCGGACGGTGCCGCAGCCATCGGAAAATGTCATGGTTCAATTTCGCGGCATCTCGGCGGTAAAAGGCGTCGTAGCGGTCGAGGTTCTGATAAATCGGCTGCACCGCCGCACGCCCCACCAGCGTTCGTGACAGGTTGTAGAGCAGCGTCGTGCGGTCGTCGTCATAACTTCCAAATCCGCCGCCCAATCCCCAGCCCGATTCGCCGTAGTAGTAGTTGGCATTAAAGCCTGCCGTGGCATAACCGTTGTGGCCCAGAACGCTCTGAATGGTTTTCCATCCTTGATTGAGCGGCCGGAAAGCGTTGGCGCCGCTCTGGTGCGGAAGCAGCCCGGTGTAGATGGCCGAAAGCGACGGCAGTGTCCACGACGTGGGTGAGACCGCATTTTCAAACAGCACACCCTTTTCCGCCAGGCGCGCCAGGTTGGGCGTGGTGTCGCGGTTGTATCCGTAGGCCGAAAGGTGATCGGCGCGCACGGTATCCATCGTGATCAGGACGATGTTGGGCCGCTGCCGCGACGGGACTTCACTCGCGTTCGCGCGGGCCGAGCCCAGGCGAGGGAACGCAGCGTAATAAACCACACCTGCCACCAGCACAATCAGTATCACCGCAAGGGCTGTACCCAGCGCGCGGAGCGGCCAACGCTTCCCCGCGCCAAACCAGCGGGCAATTTTCCTGCGGCCCAGGAATGAAACGACCAGCGCCACAGCAAACACAATCACAAACCGCACCAGCGGGAAAAGGATATCCTTGGGGCGGCTGTAGATGTGGAAATTAACCGAATGCGTGTGCACAAAGTGTCCGGCCCACCCCACGTACGCGCCCGCACACCCGATCAGGACTGATGCAAGAACTAATCCGCGCCGTGAAGCCGCATTCTCGCCCGTTCCGGCAAACAGGCCCAGTACAGCTCCGATGATCGCGAAGAGCAGCACATCAACCAGCGGAGCGAGAAACCAGATGACGTAAGTTGAATCAACAACTAGAAATTCCTGGACGGAGGGGACGGAATAAAGCAGGCGTGCTTCCCACAGGCCCACAAGCAGGCCCAGCGCCACTCCCAGAATGACAAAGCGGCCCCACATCTCTTTTCGCCGGCCGTGGCCGTGCTGCTCAATTGCAGATGAGTCTTTCAAATATCAAAACCCCAACACCGATTGTGCCACACCGGCAGAAATTACGTCAGGACCTTCATCTTTCATCCTGACCAGAACAATGCGGTCTTCCTCGCCACCCGGAATGAACCATCACAAGGTGTTTCCCATCCGCCCGCTAACCCGGCTTGCGGCAGATGGCATAGTGCGCCGGCGCTGAATAGTCCGCGAGCGAAGGAGACAGCAGGCACCGCAGCACCAATCTCGGCAGCCGATCCCCGTACTTGTAACGCAGAAATTCTTCAGTCAGGAGCTGCACTTCCGTGAAGCGATCACCAAGCAATCCCGCCAGTTCCCGGCGTTCGAATCCGGCATGCGCGCCCAGATCGTTCCTGAATTTGCCGCGGGTGCGCGCCGCCCAGTCCGTCAGGTTCCATGTGATTTTCTGCCAGGTGGTGGCGTCAAACGATCCCAGATAGCCCA
>JBJKQZ010000237.1:0-9545 GCA_046704865.1 Terriglobia bacterium | reverse complement strand
CCTTTGTACAGTTCACTACGACGGCCGCATGGTGGCTGGATATCACCGGTGCGGGAACGCCCCATATGAAGATCCAATTCGTGGGGTCTCCGGACGGCAGTCTGGACAACATAACCGTCGCAAAAATCCAGAACGGGGTACTGCACTTCACCTGGAAAGCCAAAGCGCGTTTCGGGCACACTCCGAGTCCGAACGAGTATGCCGAATATGAGGTGAGGTTTGTTCACGGACTCCTCCAGGGCACGATGACGAGTCCCGCCACAACTCCTGCGACCCATCTGACTTTCACCGGGTATCCCTCACCCCAAATTGATGAACACGATGACGGTTCCTGGGTTGCGGGTAAGCCGATCAGGTTATTTAACGGTAAGAACCTCGATGGTTGGACGGGCGTCAATTCCCCCAAGATGAAGGGCTGGTCCGTAGAGAATGGCCTTCTGGAGTGCGCGGATAGCTCTGACGATCTGATCACTCTCAAGAAATTCTGGAACTTTAAACTGCACGTCGAATACAAATTTCCTGTCGGTAAACGGAGCAACAATGGTATCGGCTTGCGCGGCCGCTATGAGTTTCAGATCGCGTCGGATTACGGAACGCCTCCGGGAATGCATGGCACCGGCGCGCTCTACACGCGAATTTTACCGAGAGTAAACGCGGCCAAACCTGCGGGGGAGTGGAACACCGTCGATATACGCCTGGTTGGCCGCGAAGTCACCGCAGTCCTGAATGGGCAGACTCTCTACAACAAGGCGGTTATCGTCGGCCTGAACGGCATCGCTATAGACCCTTTCGAAGGTCGGCCAGGTCCGATCGAGTTGCAGGGCGATGAGACCGCGGCCGAGTTTCGGAATGTCGTATTGGTGCCCCTTGCCAAGCGCAGCGGCAAACAGAGGAATTGATAGTCAGGCCCATTTTGCAGGGAGAGGGATATGAAGTTTATCGTGTTGCTGATGATTGTTTTGGTGACAGGGCCCTTAAAAGCGCAAGTTACATACGACCAACTGCTTCACGCCAATCAGGAACCTCAAAATTGGCTCACCTATGGTGGAACGTATGCAAACGACCGCTATAGCCTGTTGACCCAAATTAACCGGGAGAATGTCAAGAATCTGCAGTTAAAGTGGGTCTGGCGGCCCACCACCACGCCGGCTGACGAGAAGATGGAGTGCACTCCAATTGTTGTGAACGGGGTGTTGTATGCGACGAGCCTGACGTCAGTAGTGGCTCTCGACGCTGCTACGGGCCGGCAGTACTGGAAGTACACGCGTTCGTTTAATCCGGACGACTTCCCCGGGCAACGCATGTACATGGTCAACAAGGGAGTGGCGATCGAGGGGAACACGGTATTTTGGACTACGGGGTGGGACGATCATCTGCTCGCCATCGATGCCAGGACCGGTCGCCTGAAATGGGAAGTCAACGTCGACGATTGGAATAAAGGCTACCAGTTGAACATGCCGCCCCTGGTGGTTAAGGACAAGGCCATCGTCGGACCCGCGACCGACGATATGGGTGCAAACTGCTTTATCGCAGCCTTTAACATCCACACCGGGAAATTAATCTGGAAAACCTACACGAGTCCAAATTCCGCGGATGATCCTGCCGCCAAGACATGGGCAGGCGACACCTGGAAGCACGGCGGAGCCCCGGTCTGGAACAACGGTTCCTACGACCCTGAGACGAACTTGGTGTTCTACGGGACTGGCAATCCGAATCCGGTCTCAAATGGCGATCAGCGATCGCCCGGCAGCAAATTCGATAATCTCTACTCCGATTCCGTCATTGCGTTCGATGCCGATACGGGGAAGATCAGGTGGTATTTCCAATTCACGCCGGGCGATGAGTACGACTATGATGCCACCCAGATCCCTGTATTAGCGGATATTAACTGGCACGGTAAACTGCGTAAGGTCATGCTCTGGGCCAATCGCAATGGCTTCTTCTATGTCCTCGACCGGGAGACCGGCAAATTCCTTATGGGCAAGGCTTTTACCAAGCTGGATTGGGCGAAAGGCCTCGATAAGAATGGCCGGCCGATTCGAGATCCGAAGCATTGGCCGAAACCTATGGGCGGAACTCTCGTGTGGCCGGGCTCGCAAGGTGGAACTAACTATTATCCCCCTTCTTACGATCCCCAAACAGGGCTATTCTATGTAGCGACCTGGCAAAACTACGAAGGGTTTTCGGGCAAACGGCCCATTCTTCCATGGAAGCAAATGCACATGTATACCGGAGACGGTTGGTGGCCCGGGTTTGGGCAATCGTCACCCCCCGATAACTGGCCGCCCCCTCCTCCCCGGCCGCGCTTCCCGGGTATGGCGATGCGCGGGAATGCCGCATATAAGACCCCGGCCGAAGGCTATGGCGCCATTCTCGCCCTCGATCCGCAGACTGGAGAAAGAAAGTGGGAGTTCAAGATGGTCAACTACACCGAGTCCGGCGTACTCTCCACTGCCGGCGGAGTGGTGTTCGGGGGAGGAAAGGACGGCATCTTTGTCGCACTTGATGCGGAGACGGGCAAGCCGTTGTGGCATGTGAACGTGGGCGACACTGCGGAAGGAATGGGGAGTGGCCCTATGAGTTACGCGGTAAATGGGAAACAATACATCATAACGACAGCCGCCGACACAATGTATGCATTTGCTCTGCCAGATTAGGCCGACAGAGTAACGCTGCAACTTGGCTGGCCGTTATACCTTACCCTGATTTGGCGCCCCAAATCCCACAGACATAATCGCAGCACCGGAATGCATATGGCCCGCACTGAGCCACAGGCGATCCGTCGCCAGCCTGGGCCGCTCGCAGGGCGGCAGTCGGTTGATGGTGACGCGTGGGCGCCAGGATTTCGCGAACGCCTAGCATGGGCGTCCTGTTCCAAAATTCAACTGCCGTGACTTCCCGCTGGACACACGGCATCGTTGACTGGGACTGGACATTCTGATGCAATACGTGGACTCATTAATTAATAATCCAGTGAAGCTTGTTTCTCCCTCATGCTGCCTGCGGGTAATAGTAGCTCACCATGCTGCCGAATGGCTTCATGGCCCAGTTTGGCCATGGCTCCCTAGATCCTTCGATAGCACCAATCCCGGTTTTCCGTGGCCATGCGAGCGGTCACCTACTCGATTTCACCCAGCGTACGCGGTCGCCCAGGGCCTCTGTGCTGACCGCCATCACATTTCATGTCGATCAGCTTCCGACTCCAAGCCAGTAGTGTCTCCGGAGTAACGCTAGTGGTCAGTTCCCGAAGCACACGTTAGCCGCCCTTTTGGGCCGTAACAGCCAAGCGGCGACGCTGTTCATCGTTCAGCTACCGCCGTTTGGTTCCGAGCTGTTCGTGCAGCACACGATTCTTTTCCTGCAGGTACTCAATAACATCGTGCTGCTGTTCGTCCATCCAGCCAGCCGGGGAAATCAGCAGCAGGCGAAAAGTATCCAAGCTTTCAGCGGCCATACTGCTGCACCGTCACTCATTGAGGTGAAGACAGCCTATAAGCGGAACGCAAAGGGATTGACCGGGAACGGCCAGGTACACTTGCGTAATACTGCGCAGGAGGCAGTTTCCGTAACGATTGCGGATCAGGTCCACGGCAGGGACCCAGTACACAAAAAGCTCACTTTCAGTGAATCAACGGCGGTTGTGCTGCCTTTGCACTCCACCCATGGCTGGTACGATTTCACCGTCCGGGCCAACAGATCAGACTCTGTCGCTCGCTACACGGGCCGAGTGGAGACAGGCCGGCCGAGCATTAGCGATCCTGTATTAGGGTGGATGGAGGGCACGGCATAGAATCGCCTGCTTCGATCAATTGTCATCTATACTGAAGCGTTAAACGCCGCGGAAGATTGCAAGGGCAATCTAGGTTGCGCCTACACCTTAATTGCATAACCCTTCTTGGGGGAGGAAATATCATTGAGAGCAAAACAACGGTTGATCTACCTGTTTAACGCGGTTTGCGTGTCGCTTTTCATCGGAGTCTGCGCCGCACAGCTTTTTGCATTATCAGTGCAGCATGGCGAGTCCGCAATTCCGCCTATCCGCCACGTATTCCTGATTGTTCTGGAAAACAAAAATTACACCGAGACCTTCAGCCCTCACTCGGCAGCACCCTACCTTGCCAGAACGCTCAAGCCGAAGGGAGCGCTGCTGACGCAGTACTACGGCACGGGGCACAACAGCCTGGACAATTACATTTCGATGATGGGTGGGCAGGCATCCACCCCGCAGACATCGGATGATTGCAACACCTATGAGGACTTCCACCAGACCGGCACGACACACGACGGACAGGTTGTCGGCCATGGATGTGTCTATCCTGCCTCGGTCGAAACGCTGGCCAACCAACTGATGGATGCAGGACTTACCTGGAAAGGTTACATGGAGGACATGGGCAATAACCCGGCCCGCGAGTCTGCAGCGTGCGGGCATCCTCCGCTGAATGAGCGCGACCTCACACAGGAGGCCGAAGCGCCGAGTGCTGCGGTCCCACAAGGAGATATGTACGCGACCCGACATGATCCCTTCATGTACTTTCACTCCATCATCGATACGGCTGCGTGTAAAAAGGACGTAGTCAATCTGAGTGAACTGAAGACCGATCTTCGTTCCATTACAACAACACCCAACTTCAGTTTCATCACGCCCAATCTGTGCAACGACGGCCACGACTCCCCCTGTGCCAACGGACAGCCAAGCGGACTGAAGTCCATTAATGTCTTTCTGCGCAAGTGGATTCCGATGATCATGAATTCGCCGGCCTACAAAAAGGATGGCCTCATCATTATCACCTTTGATGAAGGTGGCGACGGCAAAGTGCAACATTCTGGCGATCACACCTTCATCACCGTCTACGGTGCTTCATGCTGCAACGAACAGGAAGGCCCTAATCTTGGGAGGAAGTATCCGATTGTGAAGACGCGCATGAGGCGGGGGCGTCATGTCACCATCAAAACGCTCAGCTTCGGCGGAGACCGGCCTGGGGCACTTCTTCTTTCAAAGTTCATCGGCCCTGGAACTGTCTCAAACGTTCCCTACAACCATTATTCGCTGCTGAAATCACTGGAAGAAATTTTTGGTATCCATCAATACCTGGGTTATGCCGGACAAAAGGACCTGGTGGCTCTTGGCACTGATGTTTTCACCAACTATCGATAGAGATATCGTTTTTCTGATTCATTTGCAGTCTGCAACCTCTATACCCTGGCGATCGCGGCAGGCAAAAACCCGAGACCAGCGGGGACATTCCAACGTATGCGAATGACGTTCACGCATAAATCTCTGCTGGCTGGAATTCTCTTTTCAACAGGAATCTTGTGCGCATTCGTCGGCGCCGGCTTCTCTGCGATCCATGCAAGGGGTAAAGGGCTCACACCGACGGCTGTCCTGGGCAAAAAGATATTTTTTGACCGTTCTCTTTCGGCATCAGGCATGATGGCCTGCTCGACCTGTCATGATCCGCGTTATGCGTACGGTCCTCCCAACGGGTTGGCCGTGCAGTATGGAGGCCCAAACCTGAAGAGCCCCGACTACCGGGCAGTCCCTTCATTGCGCTACACCCTCAATTACGTTCCGGTCTGGACCCATGTACAGGCTACCAACCCGATTGAACAATTCACTGAATCCTCTGAAGTCCCGGCAGGCGGATACACTTGGGATGGCCGTTTCAACACGCTGCTCGCGCAGGCCATGTTTCCTTTCTTTTCCCCTGTGGAAATGGATAATCGCAGTGTGTCTGCGCTGGCAGGCAAGCTGGGCCGCGGAACTTATGCCAGAGAGTTTCAAGCGGTATTTGGACAGACGATCTTCGACCATCCCGCACAAGCCGTGCGGGACGCCACAGTGGCCCTGCAGCAGTTTGAGTTACAGGACAAGACTTTCCATCCTTACAGCAGCAAGTTCGATCGGTGGCTCGAGGGGAAGGCTAAACTGACGTCGCAGGAACGGCGCGGCAAGGAACTGTTCGACGATCCAAACGGTGGCAATTGTGCATCTTGTCATTTGGATGAATTGGGTGCGAACGGCGCGCATCCTCTTTTTACGGACTTTCAGTTTGAAGCGCTTGGAGTGCCGCGCAACGACGAAATTCCCTGGAACAAGAACCCGCAGTACTACGACCTCGGACTCGGTGGCCCTTTCCGGAAAGATGCAGCCAGCAGAGATCCGGCTAACGCCGGTTTGTTCCGCACGCCAACGCTGCGCAACGCTGCCACCCGCCACGTATTCTTCCATAACGGACGTTTTCATACTCTACGCGAGACGCTTCTCTTTTATGTGGAGCGCGACACGAATCCTGGCAAATGGTATCCGATTGGCTCTAACGGCAAAGTGAAGAAGTTCAATGATCTGCCTCCGCCATATCGTGACAATGTGGACACAATCGATGCGCCCCTCAACCGCAAACCGGGAGAAAACCCCGTGTGGAATACACAGCAAATTGACGACGTGATTGCCTTCCTAAGGACACTCGTCGATCAGGATGTCGTGGCTGCCGAACACCGAGATAATACTCAGCAAAAGATGCGAGCAATTCGGCTTCGAAATTCCATCACAAAGACTAAAACAGTTTCAGGGCTGTCGGGTCCAGGTCCTTTTTAGATTCTTCTACCATGTGCTCACCAAGCAGGTCCCAGCTTACAAAGTGGCCACCCGCCAGCGGTACGCCGGAGTCAGGATTATAGCATTCGTTCATACCGCCAGTTTTCTTCAGGTCACGAACCAGCAAATCTTGTGTCCGCTCCGCCAGTTCCCGCGCCTGTTTCATATAACCGTAGTTCATAAGGCCATGCATGACGAGGTAATTCGAAATAATCCAGACCGGTCCACGCCAATACCCTTGATTGGGATCATAAAGTGAATCATCAGGCGTCAGCGTTCGGATACCGTACCGAGCCCAGAATTCCCGCGGATTAAGAACATGATTTTCTATCATTACTCGCGCCTGTCCACTGGTTGCAACTTTTGCCCAAAGCGGCACGAGGTCAGTCCAGGTCTTGATATGAATCTGCTTGCCGGTTCTCTCATCAATGTTTAAGAACATCCCTTCCGAATCGGACCACATGTCGTCGCGGATCTTTGCCCGCAATGCGTCAGCCTTGGCAGCATACGCGGCCGCGTCTTTGGTATAACCAAGCTTGTCCGCCAGCAGCGACATGGCAAGATATTCTCGGTAGATGTAGCACTGGAGATCCACACCTTCAGTGACATCCGCCGGGCGATCCGTCACAGCAGGATTGTTGTCGACTCCACTTTCGACGCCGTTGAACCAGAGAAAGAATCCATCCGGCGCTCGCCGTGTGTCTTCCCAAAAATGGAGTGTTTCGGCAAGTTTCTTGTACCAAGGCCTCAGCCATTCGACGCTTCCCAAGGTGAGAGAAGCACGGTAGGCTGACTGGGCCAGGAAAGGTTTGCACATTTCGGGAAGCGCCCAGAACCCGTCTGGCGCAATCTCTCGCGGAATATAGCCGGGCGCATCGGCGTTCTTTCCGACAAAAGTCAGAAAGTCCTTGACGGAGTCTGCGAGTGGTTTCCCCTCATCGCTGTAACTCAGGGCCACTCCCATGAAATAACTGTCCCAGTCGAAGAGTTGGAAATACGGGCCGCTGGGAACGAGGTAGGGATATTCCAGCAATCCTTTTGGCGGCTTTACGATGCCTTCTTTAACTCTATATTCTTTGAATAGACGTGCAATCTCTCGCTGGCTGGCTGCGAATGCAGTGTTTAATCCGCACATGGCGAAGATTGCGGCGAAAATGAGACGAAACATGAAATATTTCTGTCTTTTGTATTGATTGTTAGTTCGCAATCATTTCCTCCCCGTCACATCCCTTGCTGACCTGAAATCACCGAATTTGAAATTCGACAACTCTCTTGTCACCAATTATTGCACTTGCGAACTTGGATGTTGAACCGTGTTCATGGTGTTGCTTTTGGAGATACGCTCCTGCCAGACTGTGCATGCCTCGGTCGAATAGAGATTGGAAAATCATCCAGCAAAAAATGACAATGACAAAAATGCCGTAATTTACAAAACAATCCAATTGTCACAAGCAACCTTCAGAAAATCGTGTTGCATCGCAGTTATATGCGTCGGGAATGTTCGGGTCGGGAAGGAGGCAAGATCGGCCCTGCGGTGGAAAGTATGCCCGCTGGCAAAATCGCGCGATGACTTGAGCATCCATCAGGAAGCGATAGCGTAATCTGCTTTACAGCAGCGATACGCTGAATGTGAGCATTCATGAAACCTCGGCAGGCTAATAGTTCAACCGGTGCGTCCGCAAGAAACGCGGGACGCTCCATCTAATCACCGAATCCAGGCATTATATGACCCATCCACTTCATCCCCCGGCTGCTCAAGCGCTCTCCGTTGCAATGGCCTTCATGGGTATATCGGTGTAAGGTTTAAACAATTTCAGGAGTAAATCCCTGACGAAAGCTGCCTGTCCATGCTGGGCTTGGGAGGGGATTTCTGTCTTCAGGAAGGAGGTCGTGATTGAAAAGGAAAAAGAAACTCCTGGCACTCCCGTTCATCTTTGCGTTCATTTTATGCCTTGGGACATTTCAATTGGCATTCGGCCAGTCGACCACAGGAAATATTATTGGGACTGTGACAGACCCGTCTGGTGCGGCGGTTGCAGGTGCTCAAGTCAAAGCAAGAAATGTCGCCACAGGAATCACCAAGGGTACTGAAACAGACTCATCTGGAAATTACTCGGTGATTCAATTGCTACCAGGGACCTACTCGGTGACGATCATAAAACGAGGTTTTCAATCCGCTGTTCAGAATAACGTAACGGTGGCGGTGGGATCGTCAACTTCGGTCAACGTAAAGCTCAGTTTGGGAGCTTTGTCTGAGCATGTGACAGTGAACTCGGCGCCACCGCTGGTACAAACGAATAATGCCGAAGTTACCACAAGGCTCAGTTCAAACATGATTCAGAGCATTCCTATTTCAGGCCGCAATTTTACTCAGTTCGAACTTCTACTGCCAGGTGCGGTCAAGAACAACTTTCAGCATCCTTTGAATGAGAATCCCGGGAATGACATCCTCGTGAACACAAATGGCCAGGATTATGACGCCAACAATTTCATGATCAATGGGATGTCAAACAACGATGCCGTCCTTGGAATTTCACTGATCAATCCTCCGCTTGACTCCATCCAGGAGGCCAAGGTGACCACCTCCAACTACGATGCTCAGTTCAGCCAGGCGGGCGGCTCCGTCATTCAGGTGCAGACCAAGAGCGGAACCAACGGAATTCATGGTTCGGTGTTTGAATATCTGCAGAACAACGTGTTTCAGGCTCGCGACCCCTTCACGCAGGGACTTCATGCTCCGGGCACTTCTGCTCCGCCGCACCGGGGTATTCCAGAGTTGCGATTTAACCAGTTCGGTGGTTCGATCGGTGGTCCAATCAAGAAGAACAAGATGTTCTATTTTGGTGACTTTCAGCTGAACCGGGAGAACCTGGGCGGCTCAGTGCTGACCCGCGTACCCACTGCCGCAGAGCGCCAGGGTAACCTGAGCGATCTTGGTGTAAATATTTAC
>JBJKQZ010000236.1:0-3256 GCA_046704865.1 Terriglobia bacterium | reverse complement strand
GATGGAGTACTCGTCCGGCTGCGGTGGATCAAGCGTAACGTAGATCAAATGGCGCTTTTCGTGGCGCTCCACCTCCAGCAGGACTTTTGCTCCGGCAGTGTAAATGCTTAGCCTGTCGCTCAGGTTGTCGGTGGCAAGCGACTGGTCGTCCACGGAAATCAGCACGTCGTCGCGGCTCAAACCAGCGCGGTCCGCCGCACCTCCCGGCGTGACTGAAAAAATTCTAAGTCCCGTATCAACCGGTTCCACCAGCACTCCCAGGCTGGGAGGCGCCTGGGGTGAGGTTGCAACGTGGAGCGCCAATCCAGCCCTGCCAAGGATTTCATTGTAGGGAAGCGGAGCTGTTCCGGCGACATATTGCTGGAAAAACTGCGTGAAGTCCATGCCGGAAGCTTGACCGACAGCGTCGAGAATATCCTTCTCCGTATAACCTCGGCCGCGCAGGTAGTAGCTGGTTGCCGGGCCTTCATAGAATTTCTGGTACATCAGCCGCATTACATCATCCAGGGATTTTTCTCCATGCGTCCCGGACCGGATTTCAAGGTCGACCAGCATTCCCAATAGTGCTCCCTTGTTGTAGTAGGAGATCGTGGAATTGGCGAAGTTTGTCTCCTGCATTTGCGGTGACCGATCGTAAAACCAGGCATGGAAGCTGGAACTTTCTGCGGACATCAGCCGGCGGCCTGGATCTTCCCGCAACGTCCTCACTTCATCCGCCTGTCGGGCCAGGAATTCCTGCCGCGACCAGATGCCGCAGCGCAGCAGGTTCACGTAAGAGTAGTAAGTGGTAATCCCTTCCACAAACCACAATGACCGCGTGTAAACCTCCCGGCTGTAGTTGAACGGACCCAAGCCAACCGGACGCAGACGTTTCACGTTCCAGAGATGAAAAAACTCATGAGCAGCCGTTTCAAGCGCCTGTGAGAGGCCGCTGCCGGAAAGCGATCCGCGGACGATGATGTCCGTCGAATTCAGGTGTTCCATTCCGTCGCCCATCGCCAATCCTGGATCAAAATGGAAAAGAAACGTGTAATGGTTAAAGTCAGGGTCGGGCATCATTGCCATCTCGGAATGGACAATCTTCTTGATGCCCTCAACGAGGGCGGCTCGGCTTGCGTCGTCACCGGGCCCGCTGCCGTAGCTGTGCACCGCCACCCGGAACGTCTTTCCATCTTCCTCAAAGTCTTTTACCCGGCAATCAGGCGAAATTTCGATAGGCGTATCCACCAGGATGTCGTAATTCGGCACCCGAAACGTTGTCTCGGTGAGTGACATGGAGAAACCACTGACAATCGTCCAGCCTTGCGGCGGATGGATTGTCAGGGTGAGCGGGTCAGGCTTGTTGCCCGTCAGATACATAAAGACAGAAGCTCCATTAATGGCGCCATGCGACGTGTCAAATTGCGAGAAGGAACCCGTCAAATCATTGGCGAAAACCTTGTAGCGCACCACGACCGTGCCGCCGCAGTCGGATATATTCACCGTCCAGGTCTGTTTGTCCGGTTGCGTCCATGGAAGCATCTGGCCATTTGTGCCCTCTGCTGTGAATTCCTGCACATTCTTTGCGAAATCATAGATGGCATAGCGACCGGGCGCCCAGGCCGGCATGGCGAACCGTAGGACCGCCCCCGTAACATTCTTTGCCACAATTTCCACTTGAAGGAGGTGCGTCGAAGGCCGCTCCAAGCCCAGAGTGTAGGTAAGCCCAAGCTGATTCTGCTCTGCCTGTGGAGTGGTGAGCTGGCCGGGAGCTGCGCTTGCGGTCGTAACCGCCGATATCATCAGGCACAGCAGCGCCACCAGCATTACTGGCTTGCAGAAACGAGCAGATTGCGGCCGGCCTGAAGGACCTTCCGCACTGAATGAAAAACAACTTTGCGACATGGACTCTCTTCTCCCGGGGCTCATGCAATTTGCGACGTGCCCTCGAAGATTTTCCGGTATGCGGGGGAGAGAAGGTATCCGCAGGCGCGATTGGAGGTTGGTGATTGTTTTGAACATTGCGCTAGAGGACAGGTGTTCCATCCTGCAACATCTGTTCGCGGATCATCTTGATAGGTACGATCCCGTAACTCAGGAACTGATCATGGAACGCTTTCAAATTGAATTTATCTCCCAGCTTTTTTTTGTAGTCTTCACGCAGCTTCATAATTTCCAGTTTCCCAAGCGTGTACGAAAGGTAGGTGGCATCGAATGTCCCGCGCATGGCTTCGCGCTCCGCGTTGGCCGGCTCCATGTAAGCTTCCTGCTGGAACAGATTAGCGGCCTGCTCCACGGACATGCCCTGAGTGTGCATCCGGATTCCGGCGATGTAGCGGCACAGGCGGATGAGGGATGCCTGGAGCTGCACCAGCAGCAGGCTGGGGTCACCCTCGCCATAACCCTGTTCCAGCATCATCTCTTCACAGTAATGTGCCCATCCTTCGCTGTTGGTGCTCATGGGTTTCAGGAAAGGTTCCAGCTTCCTGGTTTTTGTGGGAGCCTCCTTCAGCCACAGGAATTGCACGTAGTGTCCGGGGTAGACCTCATGGACTGCGATCATGCGGATTGCAAACCGGTTAAAAAACTGAAGCAATTGGGTTGTTTTTTCCTGTGGCCAGGAGGAATCGGGCAGCGTGACGTAAAAGAACGACTGGATGGAATGCTCCTCAAACGGGCCGGGTGTGTCCATTGAGGCAAATGTGAGGGCGCGCATGAAGGTGGGTGACTCCATCACCTGCGGAATAGGCGCGGGAGGAACCGTCACAATTTGGTGGGACATCAGAAATTGCCTGAGGTTATCAAGCACCGACTGTGTGTTGCCGATGACCTGCCCGGCAGCAGGCATATTCTGTTTTATGCTCTGGAGCACCTGAAGCGGGGTCTTTGTGGAATCGATAATGTTGGCTGCCTGCGTAAACAGCGTCTGTACGCGGTGCATCTCATGGTGGCCGATTCGTAATAGTTCTTTCAGCGGAATATCAACCATCTCGTCATACAGGAGTTTCTTCTGGTAATTCTGCGGACCAATGGCAAAATCGCCATCCGACTGTGGAGCGAGGCCCCTTTGCAGATAATCGAGAAACTGCTGATAAGCTGTAAGCGCGTTCTGATTAACGCTGGCGAACTCCGTTTTCAAAGCGGCGCTTTGCGCCCCGGCCACAGCCTGCGGCAGGACGTTCTGGAGAAAATCAATCTGCGACTGGACTTCCTCAATCGCAACTTTGGTGTAAACAGCGGGAGGATTGACCACATTCGTCCGGGCACAGTTCAGGAT
>JBJKQZ010000235.1:0-3846 GCA_046704865.1 Terriglobia bacterium | reverse complement strand
AACCAGAGATTCTTCTTGTCGCCAACCTGGCACGTTATGTTTCGACCATCGTATCGTGTTCACGGGCCGCGGCTGCGGGCCTTGTCAGCGCCAATCGGCGTCTGGCCGGAAAGACCCATATCATCTATAACCCTGTTGCCGGGCACGATGATTTGACACCTGACCCGTCAAGACTACATTGGCCGACAAACGATCCTTACATCCTGACCCTCGGCGTCGTTGGGCGCATTACCAAACCCAAGGGGCAGAGGGTGCTGCTGAACGCACTCGGGAGACTCGGTCCCACGCTCAAAGCCAGGATTCGAGTCATCTTTATCGGCGCAGCTTCGCCAGATAACGATGAAGATGTAATTTACAACGAACGCCTCGAAGAGTGTGTCACTCAGTTCAACCTGCGAGAAAAGGTTCAGTGGGCAGGCTATCAGCCGAGTGTCGCGCCCTTCTATCGTGGAATGGATGTGCTGGTCCATCCTTCGCTGTCAGATTCTGGAGAATCGATGCCACTGGCAGTATTGGAAGCTTTGCAACATGGGGTCCCGGTGATTGCCTCCTGGACTGGGGGAATCCCGGAGGTCGTTCGCCACGGTTCAAATGGTCTTCTGGTGCCCCCGGGAAATGAAGTTGCGCTTGCCAGAACTTTGGAGCGTTTCCTTCAGGATGCCTCGCTTCGTGCGCGCCTCCGTTGTGGTGCTCAGTCGAGTTTAGACGAGCGCTTTTCGTCTGAAAACTTCAAATCAAGGATTCACGGACTAATATGGAAACTTTGCAGGATGCGACAATTGCCTGTTCCCGAAGCTATTCGCGAAGAACCGGCCGCCTAGAGTCTCGCCGTTTTCCCGGCATGCGAGTCGCTCTCGTCCATCACTGGCTGGTCACGATGCGAGGTGGCGAGCGAGTTCTCGAAAACCTGGCAGAGCTATTTCCCTCGGCCGACCTATTTACACTGGTTTGTGACCGGGGAATCTTGCCGTCAACTCTCAATAGGTTTCGAATTAGAAGTTCGTTTCTACAAAGACTCCCGCGCGCCACAAAGTGGTATCGTTACTACCTTCCCTTATTTCCTTTTGCTACACGACAACTCGGTCTCCGTGGCTACGATCTTGTCATCACTTCGGATGCGGCGATGATGAAAGGCATTCGCACCGATGCCGGTGCCACACATATCTGCTATTGCCACACGCCGATGCGATGCCTCTGGAGCGGCTATGAAACCTATCGCGAGTCCGCCGGGAGGGTCACTCGTTTTGCCCTTTCAGCCATTCGGAACCGCCTCTGCCATTGGGATCACGAAGCCGCCAGACGCGTTGATTATTTCGTCGCGAATTCTGAAAACGTTAAGAACCGGATTCGAAAGTTTTACAACCGAGATAGCTTTGTTATCTACCCGCCTGTCGATACCCGGCGGTTTGTTATAGGTCCGCGGCCCGTTCGAGAGAACTTCTTCCTCGTCGTTTCTCAACTGGTTCCCTACAAGCGGATTGATTTGATCGTCGAAGCTTTTAACAGGTGCAAGCGGCCGTTGGTCATAATCGGTGATGGGCCGGAACGCTCGAAGCTCGAGCGGCGAGCCGGAAGGAACATTCGGATTGAAGGATCATTGCCACAGGCGGAAGTAATCAAGGCCATGCAACGATGCAAATCTTTTGTATTTGCCGCCGAGGAGGATTTCGGCATCGTCATGGCTGAGGCTCAGGCATGTGGCACGCCAGTGGTCGCGCTGGGAAAAGGTGGAGCGCTGGAAATTGTCGAGGACAACGTGACCGGGGTCCTGTTTAAAGAGGAGTCGGTGGATTCACTCCTGGAAGCGCTGGATCGTTTTGAAAGTACCGCCTTTGACGCAGAACTAGTTCGCGCCTCCTCGTTGAGATTCACTCGCCAGCGCTTTCAGGAGAATTTTTCCAGAATGGTTCGCAATGTCGCCCTTCAAGAGAAATCATATCCTGCTGCCCCGCAACGGGCACCCGAGTGCATCTCATCAGCGAGGTCTTTGCACCTTCCACTTTAAAAGTGGCATATATACCTTTACGGGAAGCAAAAATAAGGTCTTTCACAGAGGCTATCATGATCATAGCATCGGCAAAATCTTGTACCATTTGCAGCGTGCGCCACGCCCTACTGTTCCTGCTGCTCTCACTTACTGTGATGCCGTTGCGGGCCGATCAACTGGAAGATGCAATGCGTCTGCTGGGGACAGGAAAAATTGAGCAGGGCATGGCAGAACTTCAGTCGCTGGCGGAACATGGCAACCTGAAGGCGCAACTTTTGCTTGGGCATGCATACGACCACGAGAACTCTATCATCAAACATCCCGATTATCGGGTGGCATTGAAATGGTACAAAAAGGCTTCGAATCAAGGATCGGGAGAAGGCAGCGCCAGCATTGCGGAGCTTTACGAACAAGGGCACGGTGTAGCCAAATCGCATGGGAAAGCCAAAGTCTGGTGGGACCTGGCGGCCAAGCAGGGCTACGACCAGCAGGAGTTAACTGTCCGGTGTTTTGTTCGCAAACCCGGCCCAATGCGGCTCGCGTGCAAACCTTTGAGCGACGGCAGCGGATGCCCGTCCTCCGCCGAGATGACGACGTTGCGAGTGGCTGGCGTGACCGGAATCTTGAGCCCCACCGGTGGAGGCGTCCCTCATCGCATGGGACCGAAGGCGCGCGCTCTAATTATCCTTGACCATCGGATTACATCAGAAGTCCGCTTGAAACAGCCCCGGCATACAGGTGTGATCTACGTTCAGCACGGGACGGGGTGGTTACGGTTTCCCTCCAGTTCTCCGCTTCTGGACAGGCCAATCATTCTTTCCCCGCAGCCCGATGCGCCCCAATTCACTCTGGCAGGCGTGCAAGATACGGACGGATCGGTCAGCTCGGTTGGTTGTGCGATGTGGAAATAATGACGGTTAGAATGCCACTCTGATTGGTCTTCGCTTTACTCGTAAAGAAAATGTTTGCCTGAGTATAGTAAACGGACCAGGTCGCGGCGGCGAGCAAGAAACGAAGGTCCATTGAAGAGATGCTGCACATAGCGGAGCGTACTGACGCTGTGAATTGCTCACTTCGTCCGATGCCACCACTCAAGCACCTTAAAATAGATCACCAATTTGGTCCCCAGTATGCGTGGAATTTATTTGCGGGGGCTCCTGTCTGTAGAAACGGACTCTTTGCTGCTGGTTGACATTATCCTGACAACTCCTGCCGATCGAGCCCATAAAATTCAACCAGTGGCTCGAAAATGGCCGTCCATACTCAGCCACAGAAGATTCAGCATGACCAAAAGAATTTTGCTATTCATTTCCGTCATTCTGCTGTTCGGACCAATGGCTTATGCTCGCAACATATTCGAGTTTACTTTTCCGGGTGAAACATTCCCAAACAGGACGCACGGGACATTGTACGCCAGTGTGACGTTAACAAAACATGGAGAAGTCAATGTATGCGAGTACGAAAGCACTGATGGCCAATACATCGGCACGTATCAGGACACAACTGCGCTCTTTCCTGACAATCACGGCGTTGATGCGGATTCTCTTGAAAATCATTGCTTGCAAACTTTTATGGGCGAAAACAAGAGCCACCCGCAGAGACTATGGAGATCGATTGGATTAGGAACGAGATCGTGGCCGGGAACACCACAATTGGTGCTTGTATCGGGCCTCCGTTTTCTATTTGGCGCATCGGGACAGGGAAACACTTTGACGATCGTTGCGGATGGCGTTTCCAATAGCAATGGCGTTGTTGGAGTGCTTATTTTCAATTCGTCGCGAGGCTGGCCGAATGACAATGCACGCGCGTTTCGGGCTGTTGCCGTTCCGGCAAAATCAGGGTCGGTTTCAATCCCGGTC
>JBJKQZ010000234.1:0-7805 GCA_046704865.1 Terriglobia bacterium | reverse complement strand
GCAGGGTGCGGGGGAGGAAGGTCGATGGCGCTCCTGGCCGAAGCAGGCTACCAGGTGACGGGTATCGACATCTCGCTTGGCGCGCTTGGGAAGGCGCGCGCGTATTCCCGGACTGCCAGCGTTGTGGCCGGTGTGATCGATTCATCTCTTCCCTTTGCCGATGGCTCATTTGACGCGGTGCTCTCCTGCGAGGTCATCGAGCATTTGCTCGATGTTACGAGATCCCTGGCGGAAATGAATCGCGTCCTTCGGCCCGGCGGACGCCTTTTCCTGAGCACGCCTTACCATGGCCTGGTCAAGAATCTCGTACTGGCAGTCCATGGGTTTGAGAAGCATTTTGACCCTGACGGTGGGCATATCCGCTTCTTCACTCCGAAATCGTTGAGGCAGTTGCTTGAAAGAAGCGGTTTCAAAGTGGAGCGAATCTTGTGCCTGGGCCGTTTCTGGCCACTTTGGATGAACATGCTGATTCTTGCTGAAAAGATCTGATTCTCGCCTTGCTCCACCCTTCCGTGGAAGTGCAGCGTTGCAGAACTCACGAATTTAATGACTATGAACCGAGAACAAACCCCCGTAAGCGTGCTGGTGTTGACCCGCAATGAAGAAGCCAACTTCGGCGCCTGCCTTGAAAGTGTGAAATGCGCCAAAGAAGTCTTCGTGGTGGATTCACTGAGTACGGACCGCACGGTGAAGATCTGCACAAGCCTGGGAGCGCAAGTTTATTCTCATCCTTTCGAGGGGTATGCCGCGCAGCGAAACTGGGCGCTCGATCATCTGCCGTTTTCGACAGACTGGGTCCTGATGCTGGACGCCGATGAAGTGGCGACTCCGGCGCTGGCCGAGGAGATTTGCGCGGTGGTCCGCAAGGGAAACCCGGAATGCGCCGGGTATTACATCAAGCGGAGATTTTTCCTGCTTGGAACATGGCTGAAGCATGGCGGGCTTTATCCCACCTGGATATTGCGGCTCTTCAAGCACCGGCATGTGCGCTTTGAGGAGCGCCCCATGAATGAGCACGCCATTGTGAACGGCAGGGAGGGCTACCTGACGGAGCCGTTCGACCACAGGGACCAGAAACCGCTTTCAGACTGGATTGCCAAGCACAACCGCTATGCCGATCTGGAAGCCGAAGAGTTCATGCAGGAGTCGCTTGCAGGAGGATATCACTCCTCCATCCGGACTCGCTTCTGGGGCACCCAGGCTGAAAAGAAGCGCTGGATCAAATTGAAAATCTGGAACCGCTTGCCGCTGTTGGGCCGGCCGGTGCTTTTCTTTATTCGCAATTATTTCCTGAAGCTTGGTTTCCTGGACGGCCGGGCGGGGCTGATCTACCACGTGCTGTGGAGCTTCTGGTATCCGTTCCTGATCAGCGCAAAAATCCTGGAAAAGCAGGCAACGACCCGGCGGTCTGCTTCGGTGCATGTCGCGCCGGAAGCCATGCCGCTGGCCGCGGTGACGGGCGCGGCGCAGGAACAGCACAACTAGTGCCGGTGGTAGCGCCGGCATCCTGCCGGCAAATGCCGCCAGGATGGCGGCGCTACGAAATTCAACCTCATAAAACAAAGCTGATATCAATCCTGATACTACGAGAACTAAGGAGATCGATATGAAAATCCTGGTTACGGGCGGTCTGGGGACCGTGGGAAGTTACCTGGTGGATGAACTGCGGAGCCGTGGTCATGAAACCTGGAGGTGCGACCTGTACCACCATCATGACCCGCAATATGTCCGCTGCGATGTTTCCGAATACCGCCAGTTGGAACGAATTCTTGATCGCCACTCGTTTGATCACGTCTATCACCTGGCAGCGGAGTTTGGCCGCTGGAACGGCGAGGATTTCTATGAAAATCTGTGGGCCAGCAACGCCATCGGCACCAAGAACATGCTGCGCATGCAGGAGAAGCACGGCTTCCGCATGATCTATTTTTCCAGCTCTGAAGTGTACGGCGACTGGGACGGCGTGATGAGCGAAGACGTGATGGACAAGCATGAAATCCGCCAGTTGAACGACTATGCCATCACCAAGTGGGTGGGTGAAATGCAGGTGATGAATTCCGCATCCATGTTCGGAACGGAAACCGTACGAGTGCGGCTGTTCAATCTTTACGGGCCGGGTGAACACTACAGCGACTATCGCAGCGTGAACTGCCTGTTCTGCTACCGGGCGCTGCACGACCTTCCGTACACCGTCTATCTGAACCACCACCGCAGTTCAACCTACGTCACCGATGCCACGCGCACACTTGCCAACATTGTGGACAACTTTATTCCGGGCGAGGTTTACAACGTGGGCTCCGACGAGTATCACGATATCAAGACCGTTTCGGACATTATCCTGAAAACCCTTGGCAAGGATGACCGCCTGGTGACTTATAAGGAGGCCGAATCCTTTACCACGCGCGACAAGAAGGTGGACATGACCAAGTGCGCGCGCGACCTGGGGCACCAGCCGAAGATTTCACTGGCTGAAGGTTTGCCGCTGACGCTTGATTGGATGAAGCGCTACTACGGCGCGGAGAACCGCGCGATGGAAGGCAGTCCCGTCCTTGTGGGCCAGAAATAAAGGAGAGGACGGTCGTCGACCATGAGAATCCTGATCTTCACACAGCATTTCCCGCCGGAGACGGTTGCCACCGGGAGGCGCGCGCTCGATCTGGCCGAAAACCTGGCGGGACGCGGGCACCAGGTGACGGTGATCACCGGGCGCCCCAACCATCCTTCAAGCCTTGGGCGGGCGCACTGCAAGTCTGCGCCGGATGTGGAAACTGCGGAGGCCGGTTACCGGGTCCTGCGCGTTCCCGTTTTTCGCTCGGCAAACACGCGGACACTGAACCGCTTCCTTACTTACGGGACGTTCGCGCTTTCCGCCGCATGGGCGGGCCTGCGGCAGAAGTCGCCGGACGTGATTCTGGCGGTTTCTCCGCTGCCGACGGGTTTGGCAGCCATGCTGGTGCATTGGGGACGGCGCGCTCCGCTGGTGTTTGACCTGCAGGACATCTGGCCGGATTCCGCGCTGGCTGTGGGCGTGATGCGGCCCAGCCTGGCGCTCCGAACGCTGCGGCGGCTGGAACATTTCTTCTACCGCCGATGCTCGCGGATTGTGGGCATCTCAGAAGGCTTCCGGCGTTACCTGCTGAACCTGGGAGTCAAGCCGGACCGCGTGGCGGTGATCCACAACGGAGCCGACCCGGAAATGTTTGCCGCGGCCAAAGCCGATGCGGGATTCAGGGAAGCCCACGGTCTGGATGGAAAATTTGTTGTGGGTTACACCGGGAACATCGGGCTTGCGCAGGGGATCGAGACGCTGCTGGAAGCAGCGGAGGCCCTGCAGGACCAGCCCGTCAAATTCCTGCTGGTGGGCGAAGGCACGGACAAGCGGCGGCTTCATACCCTTGCACGCACGCGCGGATTGGCGAACGTGGAGTTCCTGGACGGCGTTCCCCGCGAGCGAGTGGCGGCGATTCTCAAGTCGTGCGATGCGTTCTTGCTGATCCTGCGCCGAGACCCGCTGTTTGAGATTACGGTCCCCTCCAAGCTTTATGAATACATGGCCGCGGGAAAACCTATTCTGTGCTCAGTGGGCGGTGAAGCCGCAGAGTTGGTTGCCACATCCCATTGCGGCATTGCCGTGGTGCCTTCCGATCCGGCAGCGCTAGCCGCGGCGGTTGAGAAACTGCGGTCGGACCCGTCCCTGTGCCGCGAGATGGGCGAAATGGGAATGCGGTGTGCGCGCGAAATCTTCTCCCGCGATCAGTTGATGGCCGGCTACGCCAGGCTGGTGGAAGGGCTGGTTTCCAAATCAGAAGAGGCTGCCGCGCAGTTGACCTTGTCGCTGGAAAAAAACCTTTCCTCCAGGAAATCATGAAGACCTACTTCGGGATATTTGCGGCAGCTACGCTGGTGTGTTTCCTGATCACGCCGCTGGTGATCCGGTTGGGACACCGGTTCCGCATCTACGGCCATTCGCATGGCGGCCGGAAAAAGGTGATGTTGCCGCGGCTGGGAGGCCTGAGCATTTTTCTTGCAGTGGTTGTGGCCGGCCTGGTGATGTGGGTGGCTCAGCCGCTGCTGCACGGGCACGTGGTTCCCCAATGGGCGACGATGGTACGCCTTCTGATTCCTGCCACGCTGGTGCTGATGGTGGGGATATACGACGACATCGCCGGCGCGGCTCCCTCGCAGAAACTGCTGATCGAACTGCTGGCCGCTGGAGTGGCGTGGTGGATGGGAATTCGAATTGTTGCCGTCCCGGTGTTCGGCTATCCCATCGCGAACCATCTGGTGAGCTTTGTGCTGACGGTTTTCTGGATGCTCGCTGTGACCAACGCCCTGAACCTGATTGACGGATTGGACGGACTGGCGGCGGGCATCGCTTTCTTTGTGACGCTGGCCATTTTCATCGTCGGCCTGATCAATGGCAATTCGCCGGTCTGTATTCTCGCCGTTGCCGTGGGAGGCGCGCTGCTCAGCTTCCTCTGGTACAACTCGGTCCCGGCCCGAATCTTTCTGGGTGACACGGGGAGCCTTTTCCTGGGATTTCTGTTGGGCGCGCTGGCGGTCTATACCAGCGACAAGAGCACCACGCTGCTGGCGCTGGCGGTTCCGTACGTGGCCTTCGGAGTGCCGCTGCTCGATACATCGCTGGCGGTGGTCCGGCGCTTCCTGAGCGGCCGTCCGCTGTTTGGCGCGGACACTGAACATCTGCACCACAAGCTGCTGGAAGTGTGCTCGTCGCCGAGGCTGGCGGTGTCAGCGCTCTACGCCCTGGCGGCGTTGTTTTCAGTGGGATCGCTGCTGATTGTTAATTCCACCCAGAACATCCTGGTGCTGGTGATTGTGCTGGGCAGCGTAACGGCGTGGTTCCTGGCCACGCACGTGCAGTACGAGGAACTGAATGAGTTCCGCGACTATCTGGCGCGGGCGCTTCGCTCTCAGCGCCGCGTGGTTGCCAATCAAATCCTGATCCGCAAAGCCTCGCGAAACCTGGAGAAAACCGCAGACCTGGAAAAGAGCTGGGAGGTGCTGGCCACAACTTTGCGCGCACTGGATTTTGATGAGGTCAGGTGCCGCCTGGCAAGCTGGCCGGGCGATTCCGTTCCCGCTCTGCCCACCTGGCGCAGCGCCGGAATTCCTTCTCCGGAGCACGCGTGGAGCGTTTCCATTCCGCTGCACGCAGGCGGCCAGAGCATCGGCGTGCTGCTGGTTCAGCGCAATCTTGCAAAAGACCGCATGCTCTTCCAGTTTTCATCCGTGCTGGACACGCTGGTGCCGCCGTTTGAAAAGCGGCTGCAGGCCGAATACGAAACGCGCATCATCAGCCCTGGCGTTCAATACAGCCTGAAGATGGCGTCGCATCTGGAAGGCAGCCTGCTGGCCAACAGCCGGGGAGAAGCTTAGGAGTTTGCTGCAGAAGATCGCGGCCTTGTGTCGTTCCGGGGGCCGCAAGCTACGGGGATTCCCGCTCCTGCTTCGGTGTGAGATTCCTCGCGGTCCCCGGAACGGCACAATTTTTGGAAGCTTTTTGCCGGCCGTTTCAGCACTCGCCAGAAGCTGGCCGCATTCCATCTTTGTTCATCCGAATCTCGAAATATTGAATTTTTTCCCGTTACCCGCAGGAGTGTGAAGCCATGAAGATGAAGATCCTGAACGTCGTCGGCGCGCGGCCCAATTTTGTAAAGATTGCGCCACTCATCAGCGAGATGAGGAAGAGTCCGGATATCCTTCCGTTGCTGGTCCATACGGGCCAGCACTATGACACTGAAATGTCAGCCGCCTTTTTCCGCGACCTGGACATTCCGCTTCCTGATTACCACCTGCACGTGCAGCCCGGCAGTTCAGCCACGCAGGTGAGCGAAATCATGGGGCGCCTTGAACCCGTGATGGTAAAGGAGCGGCCGGATGCCGTTCTGGTGGTGGGCGATGTGAACTCCACGCTGGCGGGCGCTTTGACGGCTTCCAAGCTGGGCGTTCCGGTGGCGCACGTGGAGGCCGGCCTGCGCAGTTTTGACCGTAGAATGCCGGAAGAGATCAATCGCGTGGTGACAGACGCCATCTCAGACTTGTTGTTTGTGAGCGAACCGAGCGGAGTGCAAAATCTGCTGAGGGAAGGCCGCCCGCAGGACCGCGTTTTCCTAGTGGGCAATGTGATGATTGATACCTTGAAGCGCGCTTTGAAACGCATGGACAGTGCCGCTCAGCCAGCCGTCCAGCACCCTGAGGCCGGACGGGAAAAGGATTCAAAACCCCGCTATGCAGTCCTCACTCTGCACCGGCAGGGCCTGGTGGATGATCCGGTCCTGTTAGGGGAAATCTGGAAGGTTCTGGAAGAGATCGGGCGCAGGATTCCCATCGTCTTCCCGGTACATCCGCGGACACAGCAGCGGCTGCGCAGCCTGGGATTTGAACCTTCAACCGGCAAGGGGGAATCGGACGGCGCGAACGGCATTCACATGATTCCGCCGGTGGGCTACCTGGAATTCCTCAGCCTGCAAAGGCAGGCGGCGTTTGTTATGACCGATTCCGGCGGCGTGCAGGAAGAGACGACGGCGCTGGGAGTGCCCTGCCTGACCTTGCGCGAAAACACCGAGCGGCCTTTTACCGTGACCGACGGGACCAACAGAATTGTGGGCTTTGATCCTGATCAGATTCGGCTGGAAGTGGCACGCGTCCTGAAGGGAGAGGCCAGGACGGGGCGCGCCAACAATCTTTGGGACGGCCGGGCGGCGGAACGGATCGTCAAAATTCTCCGCGAGCACTTCAAGAGCAGCGGGGAAAGCGACCGCAGCCAGGCGGCGTCTGCGATGATGGCCTGGGAGCAGCCGGTCAGCACCACATAACACCGGGAAGAATCCTCCAAAGACGCATCCAACGGCGACACTGAGCAGCCATCGCGGCATATCCGTCCTGAAATTGCCGCGAGCACAAGCAGACTTCCACGCATCACCACGCAGCGGAATACCGGAGGATAGGTAATGGGCACTACTGTGACGAGCAGCAGTACAAAAATTCATCGCCAGAAAACGCTGATCGACCTGATCGCAAGGCGGCAGGCTCAGGTTGGCGTCATCGGTTTGGGTTACGTCGGGCTGCCGCTCAGTCTGCTGTTCGCCCATGGAGACTTTCGGACAACGGGCTTTGACATCGACCCGCGGAAGGTAAAAAGCCTGGAACGCGGCGAAAGCTATATCCAGCACATCCCATGCAGATCCATCCAGTCGCCTATGGACCAGGGAAAATTCCGGGCGACCACTGACTTTTCGGTCCTGTCTGAAATGGATGCCATCATCATCTGCGTTCCCACGCCGCTTGATGAATACCGGCAACCGGACCTTTCTTACGTGCGGTCCACGGCAGAGGCCGTGCGGGCGGAACTGCGCGCCGGCCAGCTGGTGGTGCTGGAAAGCACCACTTATCCCGGGACGACGGACGAAGTGGTTCTTCCCATCCTTGAGCGCTCCGGCCGTTGCTGCCCTGTATCTGCTTACGCCACCCATGATCTTGCCGCGCAGGCGGAGGCTTCGCCCTCGCCGGAGTTCTTCCTGGCCTTCTCGCCCGAGCGGGAAGACCCCGGGAACGCGAGTTTCACGACGGCCACGATTCCAAAAGTGCTGGGAGCGGTGAACGCCGCCAGCGCTGTCGTTGCCCAGGCCCTTTATGAAAGTGTATTTGAGCGCACTTTTCTGGTGAGTTCTTCACGGGCGGCGGAGATGACCAAGCTCCTTGAGAATATCTATCGCTGCGTGAACATCGCCATGGTGAATGAGATGAAGCTGCTTTGCCAGCGCATGAAGATCGATATCTGGGAA